>JBDNGI010000181.1:0-4482 GCA_041689345.1 Halanaerobiales bacterium | reverse complement strand
TTGGTGAGAATATAAAAGAAGTATTTAAGCTAGAGGGTTATTTTGATCGTCAGATGCGTGATGGGAAGCCTAGGAATCCTGCTGATTTTGCACTAAGGGACCGTCTGCGTTTTTGGTTTGGTAATAAAGAAATGGCTGTAAAGTTATATGAAAAATTATCAGTCGATGCAGGAGATTTGTTGAAGGAAGTTGAAACATTTAAACCCTGTATTTATGGATTGCCTATTAAAGATAAATTAGAAATGGTTGATTATAAATTAGGGGAAAGTAATGTGTTGCAATAGTAAATATAGTTTAATAAGCCGCCTGACCATTTATTATGGAAAGGCGGTTATTACTTTCCCCCAAATAAATAATCTAATAGCTAACTACCGCTAAGCCCACTACTTAAGCGGGGGGGGTACTGCCCTCTTCTATCTTAAACACAAGGTAGTGTGGAACATTTATAATTAAGAACTAAAATAAGTGAGGTAAGATAATGACAGAGAAAAAAACTATAAAAAATACGGAACAAAAAAAAGGACATATTACTTTATTTCTATTTGTAACAAGCCTTTATTGGTTTTCCATGTATGCCTATATTCCAACTTTCCCCCCTTATATCAAGTCATTGGGTGTCTCAAATAGTGTGTTAGGAATTATCCTAGGTTCTTATGGGTTTACACAGATGCTTATCAGAATTCCCCTTGGTATACTTTCAGATAGACTAAACAGGAGGAAGGTTTTTGTTATTGCAGGTATCATGCTTGGTATTCTAAGCAGTGGGGGTTTGTATCTGTTTGATAATCCCTATCTAGTACTTTTATTTCGCTCCATGGCAGGAGCAGCAGCAGCGACCTGGGTAACTTTTACTGTCTTATTTTCTAGTTATTATAAAGAGGACCAAACACCAAAGTCGATTGGAGTTATAAATGCCTTTACCAAACTGGGTCAGGTAATAGCTATGTTGGCTGGGGGTATTATAGCCCAGAGATATGGACAGCAATATCCATTTTTACTGGCAGCATTAGGCGGCTTACTTGGTTTATTTTTAAGTTTTGGTATCGAAGAGAAACCAAATATAGATCATAAACCTGTTCAAATAAAAGAACTACTTAAATTAGCTAGAAACCATAGTCTTTTAACTGTATCTTTTCTGGCTATAATATTTCAATTGATTGTATTTGCTACTACCTTTGGTTTTATACCAGTAGTGGCTAAGAATCTTGGGGCTACTAGTATACATCTAGGGTTAATTACAACTATTACTGCTGTTCCTACTATTTTTTCATCTTATTTGAGTGGTTCTTTTTTTACACCTCGTTACGGTGAGCGTAATACCATAGTAGCTGGTTTTATTATTATAGCATCTTCCTGTATAGTAGTTCCTTTTGTTAATGAACTTTCTATATTATATTTGAGTCAGATTGTAAATGGATTTGGGCAGGGATTAGTATTTCCTATTTTAATGGGCTTAAGTATTAAAAATGTTGTTCATAATAAGAGAGGCACTGCCATGGGATTCTTCCAGGCTATATATGGACTAGGTATGTTTATTGGTCCTGTATTGTTAGGAATTATAAGTGACCTTGCCGGTATAAATACTGGTTTTTGGATCATAGGTATGATTGGATTAATTGGTGCTTTTTTAACCCTTGTTTTTTGCAAGGGTGCTGGCAGGCAAATGGCAAGATGATTTAGGTATCTTAACAACTGGTGAATATGTCCCTTTTTTATAATTTATTCAAGAGATACCTTTATATAATGATAATATTATATTTGTATTGTATAGTTTTTATTGGGTAAGAATAAAATAATTATATAAATACTAAGTTTAAAGAAGGGAGATAGATTTTATTGAGTAAAGAAGAGTTACCAGAGGTTGCCTACTTTTGTATGGAATATGGATTAGAATCAAAATTTAAGATTTATGCAGGAGGATTAGGAATATTGGCAGGTGATTATTTGAAAGCTGCTAAAGATAGTGAAGTACCAGTAATCGGAGTTGGTATATTGTGGAAACAGGGTTATACTCAGCAGCTTATTGATCAGGACGGCCAGCCTTATGATTGTTACCCTAACTATAGTTATGATTTCTTAAATGATACAGGTGTAAAAGTAAAAGTAAAAATTAGGAATAGAGATGTTTACTGCAAAGTATGGGAAGTAAATAACTTTAATAATAACGCTCTTTATTTATTAGATACCGATTTGCCGGAAAATTCAGATGCCTGGATTTCTGGTCAATTATATGGTTGGTTTGCTGAGGAACGTATAGCTCAGGAGATGGTATTAGGAATTGGCGGAATTCGGGCATCACGTTCACTGAGCATAGAACCAGATATATATCATTTTAATGAAGGTCATGCAGTTTTTGCTGGAACAGAGTTGATTAGAGAAAAGATGGAAGAAGAAGACTTAAATTTTGAAGATGCCTGGGAAGAAACAAGGGAAGAGATTGTATTTACTACACATACCCCTATTATTCAAGGTAATGAAGAACATCCACATAGTTTATTACAATATATGGGTGCTTATCAGAATTTAACTTTAGAACAAATTGCAGCAATAGGTGGAGTGCCGTTTAATATGACTGTTGCTGGGCTTAGGTTGTCGTACATAAGTAATGGGGTTAGTCAATTACATAGTGATACTGCTAATAAGATGTGGGAAGATATTGATAATCGTTCTGAAATTATTGGTATTACTAATGGAGTTCATCGTAAGACCTGGGTATCTTCAGAGATTAGCGAAATCTATCAGGATAAGGAAAAACTATGGGAGACACACAGCAGCTTAAAAAAAGAATTAATAGAGTTTGTGAAAGATAAGACCGGTCAAGAATTGAGTGTTGATTCTTTGTTAATAGGATTTGCTAGGAGGGCCGCTCCATATAAGAGGGGTACCTTTATTTTTTCTAATCTAGAAATCATTGAACCCTTGCTTAAGGAACAGAAAGTACAGATAATTTTATCAGGCAAGGCCCATGCCCTAGATGATATTGGTAAAGAAATTGTTGCTGAACAGGTAGCAATGGCAGAGAAATATCCCGCTAGTGTAGTTTTCTTAGAGGATTATGATATGGAGATAGCCCATTTTATGACAAAGGGCTGTGACTTATGGTTAAATAATCCACGTAGACCCAAAGAGGCCTGTGGTACTTCAGGTGTAAAGGCTGCTATGAATGGGATCTTAAACTTTAGTACCTTAGATGGATGGTGGCCAGAGGTATATAAAGAGGGAAAAAATGGCTGGCAGTTGGGTGATGGGAAAGATGAAGGTGATTTTGATGGGCTTGATAGTGAAAAAATTGCGAAACAGGATCAAAATGATTTAAACTCTCTTTATAAAACCTTAATAGATCAAATACTCCCTACATATTATAATAACCAGGATAAATGGATAACTATGATGCAGCAGAGTATTGAAAACACGGAAGAGGAGTTTTCCGCCCGTAGAATGCTTATAGAATATTATGAAAGAATGTATGGGCTTGATGAGTATAGTATATATGAAGAATAAGATTTTTAATGGGAGTTTTAGTAACAACCTTGAGTTAAAATATTTCGAGGAATAAAAGGAGGATTTTGCAAGTTTATAAAGAAATATAAAAAAAAGAGAAGAGGGAGTTGAAGAGGCCAATGGAACAGAAATATGATGTTAGATGGGATCAATTATTAAATGATTTAAGTGATATGAGTGAAATTGCAGAGGATATGCTGCAGAATTCTATTAGAGCACTTGATACAAAAGATGTTAGTCTAGCAAAACAGGTTATAAATAAGGATGATGTTCTTGATAATTACTTAATTACTATTGAGGAAGAGTCTGCTCGCTTGTTATCTATGAATAAACCTTTAAGAAGCGATGCCTGGAATAATATTGCTGTTTTAAAAATTGCAGGAGACCTTGAACGTATTGGTGATTTAGCATATAATATTGCTGAAACAGTCCTTGATTTAAAAAATGTTGAATACTTAGAGCCCCTAGTAATGATTCCTGAGTTGGCTGATCTTGTATCAGAAATGCTAGATACTGTTTTAGAGGCTTTCGTGACTAAAGATGTAGATCTTGCTGAAGCTGTTTGTCGTAAAGATGAAGAAGCAGATAATATTTATGAACAAATATATCATAGTAGCATTAAGTTAATAGATAAAAGTGCCAGTGGAACCAGTAATATTAGTCAGGTTATTAGTTTCATAAATGTTGCAAAAGCCTTAGAGAGAATTGGTGATCATGCAACTAATATTGGTGAAGAGACAATATATACAGTGACTGGTAAAAGAGTGAAATATTAATTATGCTAATAATATCTAAAGAATATAAAAGGAAAAAACTATCTGTTCTTAGCAGGTGGTTTTTTAAAAATTACATTTAGGACATTTGTCCTCCTATAGAAGCGGTTTTTCTTAGGTTTTGAATTGTTTTTATTTATTTAGAATTAGAAGGGGCGCCCCTTCTAATTCTAAATAAATTTCGAAAAACCTAATCTTCCTTATCATC
>JBDNGI010000180.1:0-3156 GCA_041689345.1 Halanaerobiales bacterium | reverse complement strand
TTCCCATTTTTCAATACAGGGTTCACTCCAGGTTGTGCTTTCCCCAAACTGATAACCACAACCACACCAGGCACTAAAGATTTCTGGTCCCATCTTAGGTATAGCTATCGGCAGTGAATCTGCATAATAAATGTAATTGGCATCCCTAAATTGAACTCTAATAATAATATTGAAGTACCTGTTGCTATGATAACAAAAGAATAACAAATATTAAATAAGACTCTACCAATATCAAGTTTACTTGATATTGGTAGAGTCTTATTCTTAATCTCAATATATTACTACTTAATTCTACTAAATAATATAGGATAGTTCCTTGACCCATGAAGTACTCGATAAACATATATATCATTATTTATTATACGATAAAACATTATATAATCTTTAATTAACAGCGTCCGATAACCTTTTTCGCGCATTTTTTTCTCAGGTACAAGCCTACCCAGCTTTGGAAATTTTAATAAATTTTTAGATTTGTTAATTATTTCATCATGCATTTTAATTGCAGCATCTTTATTATCAGAAGCTATATATAGAACGATCTCGTCTAAATCGTCAAGTGCAGATTGTAAGAATTTTAATTTATACTTCATCTATTAACCTTTTTAATCGGTCACTTACTTCTTCTACAGAATATGTTTTTGATCCATTAATCCGTTGTTGTTCAACTTCTAACAATTTTTCCCTCAAATCCAACATTTCTTGACGATATTCAAAGGCATCAATACTCATGACAACAAGATCCCCTTCACCATTCTTAGTTAAATATACGGGTTCTAAATTTTCCTTACAATATTTCGATATATCATTATATTCATTTCTTAAAGATGTAGAAGGTTTAATCAACATAATATCAACTCCTATCATTATTATATTCATATTCTATCAGTTTTATGAATTTTTGTCAATGACACTCAGTTTTTCCTTGCTACTCCCCACCTGGGAACATCCCAATGATTAATCCAGCCATTGGAAAAGTCTTCCTCTGTTTCAATTATCCTATTTTTAACGCTTTTTTTATATAAACATATAAATTTTAGCCAAGAAAGGAGTATCTTATTCAACTGCAGTTTAAAAGAAAGAGCCCCTATATTAATACTATATGATTTAGGGGTAACTGCAAAATGATCTCACTTATAAAGCAGTCAACGATAAATTAACAGCACGAGAAAAACAAATTTTCCACTTATTAATAAAAAACTATTCAACAAAAGAACTTTCATCATTATTATATATATCCAGGAATACGCTTAAAATTAAAACCAAAAAAACCGCTACTGATTTAAAGTAGCGGGCATTGTTATTGTTTAATAGTTCTATTTTACATACCCCAAATCATAATTTGCTTATTGTTATATTCCTTCTCTTTTCTAAATATCTTTTCCTCCCAGCTTTTTGCCTCACTTCTATCAAAAATAAGCAAATGGCCAATATTTGTTTCTGTTCTATCCATATATTCTGCAGTTTGTTTAAGACCAGCTTCTATTGTTTTTTCTAAACTCTTATGTAAAATTTTAAGTTCAAGCACATATTTACTGCCATTACCCCACTCAACAAGAATATCAGTACGCATTCTTCCCAGGCCGTATTCTCTGTAAATTCTACCTCCACCATTGATTACTCTCTGCAAAAAAGCCTGTAATAAAAGCTGTGGTCCAGCTTCTTTATAATTAAATCTTTCAATCCAGCTTTCTGCATTCTCACGAAAAAATTCCTGGAAATTTTCAATAAGTTTAATGACATTTAAGCTGCCATCTATATTTACATACCACTCAGGTTCATAAAATGAACCAAGGCTCATTTGCGTAATATAATTTAGTTCTCTGGGAATTACCTCTTTATAGATTGGGTTTGATATTTCTATTTTCCCCTGTACATTGCTAACTAAACCTAAATCAATTACATATTGTAAATCATCCTGAGGTATTTCTCTGATAGTGGTTCCCTCTAAAATCGGTTCAATAATATGCTGTACTCTTTCTTCCTTCAATTTATCCACCAGCTGATCAAGATGGGTGGTTCTACTAAGAATTATATTATCTTTAGCCTGATTTATTAAATCTACTGTTATCGGATTATTTCTATCTTTTCCTTCTGATATTTCAAAACAGGCTTCATAAGCTAAAGCATTCACAAGCCAGGGTTGCCCATTTGTCAAATTATAGGCCTGTTTTAATGAATCTTCTGTAAATTCCTGTCCTGTTTCTTCTGTATGTTGTAAATATAAAGTCCTTACATCTTTTTCATTAAAGTTTCCCAATCTAATTGATTTTGCCTTTACATTAAAACAACTTCCACCGGTTATTATTTCCTTTTGTTTACTAGAGTGAATTCTATAATCTCTTACATCTCTTACATCTCTTACACCACATAAAATAATGCTCTGGGGGAAAAATTCAGGCCTCGTATCATAACTACTCCTTAATTGACGAAGAACAGAAATCAGTGTATCACCGACTAAAGAATCAATTTCATCAATTAATAATACTGTCGGTAATTTACTTTCTATTGTCCAGTATGTTAGTATATTTGACAAAGCAGCTAATTCATCTTCTTCTATAGCTTTTTGTTTTAAATTTGCGATAATATTTTCATTTAAATATATCATCTCTCTTTTTTCAATTTCATTAATAATAGTTCTCATTGCTTTTTCTACATTCTCTCTCGCTGCTTGAGCACTTTCAACATTTACATATAAACACTTATATTTTTCACTTTTATTTAAAAGATCCATTAGAGTTAAAAGGCTGGTTGTTTTACCACTTTGTCTGGGTGCATGTAAAACAAAATATTTCTTTCTATCAATCAAAGAAAATATCTCTTCTTTATTAATTCTCGCCATTATTGGTACATGATAATGATCTTCAGATACTACTGGTCCAGCTGTATTAAAAAACTTCACAAAATCACCTCCCTCACATATTTCTGTTTTTTGATCATCTCCATAACCGTTGGTAATATACCTAGATATTTTGAGGCCTAATCGAATATGGTTATACTAAAGCCAACCTAGCGCTAATTAAATAAAGGATTTAGTGCTATTAACTGAATGAATTTAAAAAGTATCCAGTTACGACTGAATGCAAGAAGCTGGTTAACAAAATCTTGTTTGAACGACAGTGAGTTTGATTTTGTTGCTTCTTAATTGAAGAAGTA
>JBDNGI010000179.1:0-8599 GCA_041689345.1 Halanaerobiales bacterium | reverse complement strand
TGGCTTTTCCCCAATCTAAACATTCATTAGAATTAATTTTTTGAAAACTTAGAAAATCAACATTATGATTCATAGATAAATTTCGCAAATCATTCCAACCGGATACAGTAGCATTATTTTTAGGCTCTAATCCTAAAACACCCACTATCTCAAATTCATGTTTTACTAATTGATTGATTATTCTTGCTGTAGAATTAACAGCACCTATTACTAATACCTTATACATTTGGTTTTTTTAAATATTTATCTTCTCCATTTAAAAGAATTAAAATTGTTTTAAATAAAATTTTAAAATCTAAAATTATATTTCTATTTTCAACATAATATCTATCATAGTTCCACCTTTCATCCCAAGTTAAATATATATTTCCATTTACTTGCGCCAAACCTGTTAAGCCCGGTCTAACTAATAAACGTATTTTGCCATCCTCATTAAAATCATTAATTTGCTTTGGCAAACTAGGTCTTGGTCCAACTAAAGACATATCTCCTAAAAATATATTTATAATTTGTGGAAATTCATCAATTTTAAATCTTCGTAATATTGAACCAATTCTAGTTACCTCTATATCTTCTTTCAAAATTTCCTGATTAGAAACCCTTGGTTTATCTGTCATAGTTCTGATTTTATATACTTTAAAAATATTTGCATTTTTACCTAATCTATCTTGACAAAAGAAGAACGGGCCTCTAGAATCAAACTTTACTAATAAATATATTGGTATAAATAATGGTAAAAGTAATAGCAAAATAAATATTTTTTAAGATAATCATGGACAAACCAGGAGGATTTTTATGTCTATCAAGGCCTTGAATAGTGTTCTCGAGTATCTACCTTTAAATATTTCGAAAATAGTTCGGCAGCAGGAATCGGGGAGAAATGGAGAGATTATTGAGATAAGATTAAGAGTAAATCAACCACTACAATTAATATCTTTTAATGATGAACAGTTTATTTTAGAACGTGGCAGTCCATTTATAGTCACTAAAGATGATTTAGAGAGGGCTTTTATGATTTTAAGTAAAAACTCACTTTATGCTATAGAAAGGCAATTGGCAGAAGGCTATTTGACAATAACAGGTGGTCATAGAGTCGGCTTTACTGGACAGGCTGTTATTGAAGGGGGGATTTTAAAGACTATAAAAAATATAAATAGTTTAAATTATCGAATTACACGAGAGCTAATTGGTGTTGCTCAAAAAGTGATAAAAAAAATCTATAATTTAGAATACGATCTATATTATAATACCCTAATAATTGCCCCTCCCTTGTGTGGGAAGACATCATTACTCAGGGATATAATAAGATTAATTAGTGATGGTGATCCGAAAAATCAAATAAAAGGGAAAAAAGTAGCAGTAGTAGATGAAAGATCTGAAATTGCTGGGGCATATAATGGTGTTGCTCAGAATAAAATAGGAAGTAGGACAGACTTATTAGATAACTGTCCTAAGGCAGAGGGTATCATGCTGCTAATTAGATCAATGTCTCCTGAGGTAATTGGAGTAGATGAAATAGGAGGAGACAGGGATGTAGAGGCGATACAGGAAGCTGTAAACTCTGGTGTCAGTCTGATAACTACTGTTCATGGTAGAGACCTTAAAACGATAGTCTCCCGCCCCTCAATCAAAAAATTGATTGATATCAGGGCATTTGAGAGATATATAGTTTTGAGTAAAAGGAAAGGGATTGGAACTATAGAAAAAATACTTGATGTTAATGGTAAGGAGGTAGTTTGAAAAATGGTTAAATTATTTGGGGCATTCCTTATTTTAATATCTGGTAGTTCAATTGGTTGGATATGTGGGAGTATATACTTAAATCGAGTAAGGGAATTAAAAGAGTTGCAGTTGGCTCTTAATATACTGGATACAGAGATAAGTTATGGTAGAACATTATTACCTGAAGCACTGAAAACTACTCTTGATGTCTTAAGTCCATCACTTGCAAAGATTTTTTGTGATGCTGCAGATGAATTGAATAGGTCAAAGAACCATCATTTTTTTGAACTATGGGAAGATATTATTGAATATAACTCAAAAAAAACCTATTTAAGGCGAGAGGTTTTTGAAATTCTTATTAATTGGGGAAGACAGATAGGTGCTTCTACCCTGGATAACCAGATAAAAATAAATAAATTAACAATTAAGAGATTGGAACAAAATGAGCAGATAGCTACAGATATTGCGATACGTAGAGTCAAACCAGTACGTTATGCCGGTATCTTAATAAGTTTGATGGTAATTATACTATTTTATTAAAGCTAATAAGGAGCTGTATTAATTTTTAATAAGGGGTGTCAGGGATGGATATTAATTTAATATTTAAGATAGCGGGGATTGGTATATTTATATCTATTATTAATATAGTATTAAAACAGGCTGACAAAGAAGAACAGGCCCAAATGTTGACCTTAGTGGGTGTAATCATAGTTCTGATGATAGTTATTCAACTTATAGGAGAATTATTCAATGATGTAAGAACTGTATTTAAATTTTAGGTGGGAAAATATGATAATATTACAGGTTGTGGGGTTAGCGGTTTTATCTACAATATTAATAATTGTAATTAAACAGCAGAGACCAGAAATAGCATTCTTACTTAGTATTATTACAGGGATAATTATCCTGATACTTATAATAGGTCAGGTAGCTTTAGTAATAGAATTATTAAATCAATTAGCCCGTAAGGCACAGATTGATATGCTCTACTTTAATACAATTATAAAAATAATCGGCATTGCATATATTGGAGAGTTTGGAGCTGAGATAACTAGAGATAGTGGAGAAACTGCACTGGCTAGCAAAATAGAGTTGGCTGCTAAAATACTAATCATGATTATTGCAATACCTATTATGTTGACATTAATAGAAACAATAATCCGCTTAATTCCAGGATAAATCAAATCAATAATAACGTGATAGCCTGTATAAACAGCTTATTACATGATAAATTATGAGACTATTTGAACAGACTTTATGAATGATCGTGGGAAGGAAACAGCGATGTTTAGACTAGAAAATGTTATAAAAATAGTCTTAGTTACTTCTATATTATTAATTACTATGAGCAGTATAACTCTATCAGCAGAAGAAATAGCAACAAAGGAAGATATTATCTTAGAACAATTGCATAAATTAAATTTGGGCGATTTACAGGAAGAGATTAATAGAGTTAATGATAGGGTAGATAGCTATCTACCTAAAATAAATCTTCAGGAGTTAGTTGTTGGTTTTGTAAAAGGTGAATTAAAGATTAGTTGGGCAGAGATAGCTAGAACAATATTGAGATATCTGGGGAAAGAGGTTACAGCAAATTTCAGTCTATTAGGACAGATAATTATTCTGGCGGTAATTAGTGCTGTTTTAAGCATTTTTCATCAATCGTTCTCAAGCAAGACTATTAGTAATACTGCTAATATATTGATATTTCTGATTATCTCAATTTTGATATTACAGGCATTTCAAGTAGCAATTCAAATTGGTGTAGATGCTATTGATAGTATGGTTTCATTTATGCAGGCCTTGTTACCAATTCTATTAAGTCTATTAGTCAGTATGGGGGCATTAACCTCTGCTGCCATATTTCATCCACTTACTTTAGTGATAATAACCGCTCTTAGCACTGCTATTAAATTTATAATATTTCCAATGATTTTTCTGTCTGTAGTCCTTAATATTGTGACGAGAATAAATCAAGATTTCTCTCTAAGTCGTTTAGCCGGGTTATTTAAAGAGATAAGTATGGGTATGTTGGGTTTAATGTTTATGTTATTTATAGGAGGGCTTTTGCTACAGGGAGGGGCTGCCGCTATTGCTGATAGCCTTTCCTTGAGAACAGCTAAGTATCTTACGGGTACATTTGTGCCGGTTATCGGAGGAATATTTTCAGATGCTGTCGATCTAATAGTGACTTGTTCTTTGATTATCAAAAACGCCCTGAATTTTTTTGGAATGCTTGTAATTATAATAATAATTGCTTATCCGATAATTAAATTAGTTGCCTTAATATTTGTTTATAAATTAGCTAGCGCTATTGTTCAACCAATAGCAGATGCTAGATTGGTGGACATATTAAATGATACCGGAAATAGCCTGATTATGATATTTCTAGTAGTTGCTGCAGTATCAGTTATGTTTTTTGTGGTTTTAACTATAATTGTGGGTACAGCTAATCTGACAGTTATGATGAGGTGATGGAAAGGTGAGTTGTTTGAATGGATGGTCTAATTCAATGGGTAAAAAATCTTATATTTATTATACTATTTACTTCTTTACTGGAGATGTTTTTACCTGAAAATAATATGCGCAAATATGTTAGAGTTGTGATGGGTTTTTTTATAATTACTGTTCTAATATCTCCATTAATGATAGTATTTCGTCAAGACTTTTCGGTAATTCAAGATGTTATACCTGAGAATATGATTAATAGTAATAATTGGGATAAAATTGAAGCGCAAGGTCGAGAAATTGAAGAATCAAATCAAAACCTATTAATAGACTATTACGAAAAAAAAGTGGCAAATCGGGTCAAGGAAGTTATTAGTTTGAACTATGACGATTATCAACAAGAGATAAAGGTGAGTTTGGATGATAATTATATGATTGAGTTTCTGAGTGTTCTTTTAATTGATCACAGTATAAATAGGGTTGAAATAGAGAATGTAAATATCGCTGCTAATAACAAGCAAACAAATGAGAAGATAAATGAACAGGATTACAAGGAAAGAATAGCAGAGGAAGAAAAATATAAAAAAGAAAGTCTTACAAATAAGCTAAGTCAGATTTTTCAAATACCCAGGGAGAGAATAGAAGTTATAATAAAAAAGGGGGGTTAGTTTTGTGGGAGTTATTGATGAATTAAAGGATATATTTACAGGTAGTGGAGAAAACGGGGAAAAAAATACTAATTTATTACGTAATATTATAATAGTAGGAATGGTAGGAACCCTTTTACTACTCTTTGGGAATGTTTTTGTTAATACAGGGAATGAGAATCAGAAGATTCCTGTTACTTCTGTTAATCAAGGTAAGGAAAGACTTGATGATTCAGATTATGAAAAAAGAATGACAAATGATCTGGAAGAAATAATTGCTTTGATAAAGGGAGTAGGAAATGTTAAGGTAAAAATTTATATTAAAAGATATGCAGAATATGAATATGAATATAATAGTAATAAAACTAATAAAATTACCAGTGAAACAGATCAGGATGGTGGAGAAAGAAAAATTGCTGAAGATAATTTAGAGAGTGAATTGGTTATAGTTACCGATTCAGTAGGTAATGATAAACCAGTTATAAGAAAAAAAACTTTACCAGATATAGAGGGTGTTTTAATAGTTGCCCAGGGTGCTGAACTAAGTCTTATTAAATATGAGATTATTAAGTCTGTCAGCAACCTGTTAAATATACCAATACATAAGATTAATGTTCTTCCATATGAAAGGGGGTAAAAAATGATAATTAGAAGAAAAGTTATATGGTTAACAATTTTGATGGTCTGGGTAGGAATGGTAACTTCAATAATAATATATCAAGGTAATGATTATCTTGATTTAGAAACTGTAACATCTGAGGATATTGAAATATCAGAGGGTGTACAGATTATTGAACAAGGGGTTGTAAATCAAAATACGAATCAGGATGTGAATTTCACTAAAGCTAAAGAGGAAGGAGATGAGAAAGATTTCTTTATCGAATATAAGCTAGAAAGAGATAAATCCAGAAGTGAACAGATTAATATTTTCCGAGAAATGATTAATAACCCTAATAGTGATCAAGCAATAAAAAAAGAGGCTCAGAAGATGATGCTTGCTTTAACAGATAAGATGGAGAAAGAGATGGAAATAGAAAGCTTAATTAGAGCAAGGGGCTATAAAGAAGCCTTAGCTTATATTCATGACGAGGCAGTAGATGTAATAATCCATACTAATGGCTTAGAAAAGGAAGATGTAGCTAAAGTAGGGGATATTATAATAAAAGTAACCGGATTTAATACTGAGGAGGTTACTATTATAGAGAAGAAAATTAACAAATAGGGTTCTTCTCCATATAAGTTGGTAGGGATGTGTCCGTGATTATGTGATTATTAAAGTAAATATAATAGCATATTAATATAGACTGTTGGCCTACTTTGCCAACAGTTTTTTTCATTTTAAAGGATTTCTTTATCTGATATAGAATTATTTAAATATAGATAGTAAAAAAATAGACTTGCATTTTACTTGAGAATTGGATAAAATTATAAAGCAAGTGGCAAAATATAGTTTACACAAGGAGGAAGAAGAATGAAATTGGATGAAATTAAATCATTAATAGATATTATTAGTGAAACAGATGTTACTGAAATAGAACTGGAAGATGAGGAATCTAAGATTAAAATAAAAAGGGGATATCAAGAAGTAGAGTATACCCCTACAGAAAAGCAAAGACATGTTCAAGTACCACATAACCCAACACATGATGATAACGATAAAGAGGATAGCAATCGTGAAGAGATAGTTGCCCCTATGGTGGGTACATTTTATAGCGCACCTTCTCCAGAAGCTGATTTGTTTGTTGAAGTTGGAGATGTGGTTAACCCAGGTGAGACATTGTGTATAATCGAAGCAATGAAGTTAATGAATGAAATCGAAGTAGAAACACGGGGCAAGATTCTTGAAATTTTAGTAAATAATGCTGAACCTGTAGAATACAGTCAGCCCCTGTTTATTATTGAACCACTTTAAGGGGTGTGATGTAGATGTTTAAGAAAGTACTAGTTGCAAATAGGGGCGAGATTGCAGTAAGGATCATCAGGGCACTAAAGGAATTAAATATTACTTCTGTTGCTGTTTATTCTGAAGCAGATAGAGAGGCTTTACATACTAAGATCGCTGATCAGTCTTTTTGTATTGGTCCGGTTAGCTCTAGTCAAAGTTACTTGAATATACCCAGTATTATGAGTGTTGCTGAGGTATCAGGGGCTGATGCTATTCATCCGGGTTATGGATTTCTAGCGGAAAATGCTCATTTTGCAGAGGTTTGTGAAAGTAGTGATATTAAATTTATTGGACCTGCTTCAGATATTATCGCACTGATGGGGGATAAATCTAAAGCACGTGAGACTATGATAAAAGCTGGTGTGCCGGTTGTACCAGGTACTGAACATAACCTTGCTGATATAGAAAGTACATTGAAGATTGCTGAAGATATAGGTTACCCTGTTATAGTGAAGGCTGCTGCTGGCGGTGGTGGGAAAGGAATGCGTGTTGCTCAGAATGCACGTGATTTGGAAAAGGCAATACAAACTGCACAAACAGAAGCCATGGCTGCCTTTGGTAATGATGATGTATATTTAGAGAAGTTTGTTGAGGAACCACGTCATATTGAATTTCAAATACTGGCTGATGAGCATGGAAATGTCGTTCATTTAGGTGAAAGGGATTGTTCAATACAACGTAGGCATCAAAAAATGTTGGAAGAGGCCCCATCACCTGCTCTTGCTGGTGACTTAAGAGAGCAAATGGGTGAAATAGCTGTAAAAGTAGCTAAATCAGTTAATTATTCAAATGCCGGTACTGTAGAATTTTTACTAGATAAAAATAATGATTTTTATTTTATTGAAATGAATACTAGAATACAGGTAGAACATCCTATTACTGAGATGATTACTGGTGTAGATTTAATAAAAGAACAGATTAAAATTGCTGATGGTCAAAAACTTACTATGACACAGGATGATATAGTGATAAATGGTGTAGCAATTGAATGTCGGATTAATGCAGAGAATCCTGATAAGAACTTTATGCCATCACCAGGGAAATTAGAAAATTATATTGTTCCTGGTGGACCAGGGGTCAGGATAGATAGTGGAGTATATCCTTCGTGTTTTATACCCCCATATTATGATTCAATGATAGCTAAATTAATTGTCTGGGAAGAAGATCGTGAAAAGGCTCTGTTGAGAATGGAAAGAGCCCTTAATGAATTTTATATTCAAGGTGTAGAAACAACCATACCTTTTCATTTAAAGATTTTAAATAATGCATACTTCCGTAAAGGTGATTATCATACGAACTTTATTCATCGGAGACTTGAGACTGAAAGTTAATAAAGATTTGGTTCAGATATAGATAAATTTTAAGGGGTGATTAGTTATGGGAGAAGTTGAAAATATAGGTACAATTAAGATAGCTAATGAAGTTGTAGCTATTATAGCAAGTCTGGCGGCAAGTGAGATCGAAGGAGTTGCCAGTATGAGTGGTGGGGTTGGTAGTGGTATAGCAGAAATATTAGGCCATAAAAAAGGCATAAAAGTAGAAACTGCTGAGGAAGAGTGTGTTGTAGATTTGTCTGTTGTTGTTGAATATGGTGTATCTATTCCAGATGTTGCTCAAGGTATTCAAAAGAATGTAAAAGATGCTATAGAAAGTATGACAGGATTGAACGCTGTTGAAATTAACATTCATGTTCAGGGTGTCCATTTCTCTAATGAAGAAGGTATGGAAGAAATAGAGGGTGTAGATGGGGTCGAGTAATACTTGACCTCTTTACAGAATATAAATTGAATGGGGTGTGACTGTCTATGAAACTTTTTTATAGGTTCGTTATTTTGCT
>JBDNGI010000178.1:0-3162 GCA_041689345.1 Halanaerobiales bacterium | reverse complement strand
CCCAGGAGGCCAGGTATTCCAAAAAAACGACCCCTTTAAGCAGGAAATGAATTAATTATGAAGAAATTTATAGATAGTCCCATTGGAGGTTGTTGATAAATGAAAATACCATTTATACAAGGTGAAAAAAATAAAGAAGAAGTAATAGTGAAAATTCAAATAGATAATATCGCAGTAAATCCTTATCAACCGAGAGTTACCTTTAGTTCTGATGAGATTATTGAATTAGCAAACTCTATCAAGAGTTATGGAGTTATACAACCATTACTAGTAAGGGAACATGAGGGTAAATACGAACTGGTTGCTGGCGAAAGGAGGCTCAGGGCTTGTAAGAGTTTAGGAATGGATAAAATTCCTGCTGTTATAAGGAATATAAGCGATCTGGAGATGGCTGAAATTGCCTTAGTTGAGAATCTACAGCGTAAAGATCTGAGTTTTATGGAAGAGGCCAGGGCCTACCAACAATTAATCGAAAAGTTTTCTCTTACCCAACAAGGTCTTGCTGAAAAGATAGGTAAAGGACAATCCACAATTGCTAATAAATTAAGATTGTTATCACTGCCAACTGATGTATGTAAGCAGATTGACTTAAATTATATAACTGAGCGCCATGCTCGTGCTTTATTAAAGCTTGATGATAAAGAAAGTCAGTTATCAGTTTTGAAAAAGATAGAAGATAAAAACTTAACTGTGAAAGAGACAGAAAAAATAGTTGATGGTTTATTAAATAATAAAAAAAATAAATCAACTGTATATACAGTTTATAAAGATTTAAGATTATTTATTAATACATTAAAAAGCTCTATTAATGAGATGAAGGAAGCAGGATTGAATGTTCAGGTTGAGAAAAGTGAAGAAGATGAATTCGTTGAGTTTATAATTCGTCTACCTAAACAGAAAGACAAGAAGACTTAATGAAAGTCGGAGTTTGATAAGGCCTAGCAGTGGTTAGTCAAGAGCTTAAAAAATTAGAGAAAGTAATTATAAGGAGTGGTTTTCTTTGGCGAGGAAATTAGCGATTGTTAATCAAAAAGGTGGGGTTGGCAAGAGTACTACGGCAGTCAATCTTAGTGCAAGTTTGGCAGAATTGGGTATCAATGTTCTTTTAGTTGATATAGATCCCCAGGGAAATGCAAGCAGTGGTGTTGGTATCGATAAAAGCAAGCTAGAATACAGTATATATGATGTATTGATAGATGGAATACCAATAAATGAGGCTATAATAACAACGGAAATCAAAAAATTTGATGTATTGCCTGCTAATATAGAGTTGGCAGGTGCTGAGATTGAACTTGTGTCGATGATATCAAGGGAGGGTAGGCTCAAAAAAGTAGTTAGTGAAGTTGATGAATTGTATGACTATATTATATTTGATTGTCCACCATCTCTCGGTTTATTGACACTCAATGCACTTACTGCTTCTGATGGTATATTGGTACCAATACAATGCGAATATTACGCTTTGGAGGGATTAGGCCAATTAGTTAAAACTGTAAATCTAGTTCAAAACAATCTTAATCCTGATTTAATTATTGAAGGTGTATTACTAACAATGTATGATGCAAGAACTAATTTATCACAACAGGTAATAAATGAAGTAAATAATTATTTTCAGGATCACGTTTATGACACTATAATACCTCGCAATGTTAGATTAAGTGAAGCCCCTAGCTTTGGACAACCTATAACCCTTTATGATACTAGTTCAAAAGGAGCTTCAGCTTATAGAGCTTTGGCAAAGGAAGTGAGTAGTTAATGGAAAAGAATAGATTGGGTAAAGGTTTAGGTGCCTTGATTTCTGATAATAATTTTGAAGAAGAAAATATAAAAAACGGAAAACTAAAAGAGGTTTTTGTACATCATATAGAAGCAAATCCCTTTCAACCTAGACAAGAATTTAATATGGATGACCTTAAAGACTTATCACAATCTATAAAAGAAAATGGTGTTATACAACCAATTACCATTAGACAGATTAAACCAAACCAATATCAATTAGTTACAGGTGAGCGAAGATGGCGCGCTTCCAGGATGATTGGTTTAAAAAAAATACCAGCTATTATAAAAGACTATAATGACAAACAGATGATGGAGACTGCTTTAATAGAGAATCTTCAGCGTGAGGACTTAAACGCCCTGGAAGAGGCCCAAGCATATCAGAGAATGATAGATGAGTTTAGTATGACACAGGAGGATGTTTCACAAAAAGTAGGAAAGAGTAGATCTAGTGTGGCTAACACTGTTCGAATATTAAATCTCCCTCCAAAAGTCCAGCTGTTTGTTTCACGTGAAACAATATCAAAAGGACATGCTCGTGCATTATTATCTATCAAAGAACCCGAATTACAGATCAAAACGGCCGAGGAAGTCATAAAAAATAATTTATCAGTTAGAGAAACAGAAAAGTATATACACTCCATAAATAACAATTCCAATAATAAGGATAACGAAACCAATAAAAGTCCGATAAAGAAAAAGGTTTTAGAACCCGAATGGAAGAGAGCAGAAAAAGATATATCTGATTTTATGGGCACAAAGGTCAAAATAAAATCTCGTGACGATAAAAAAATTGTGTCTATAGAATGCAGAGATTATAGTGATGTTAAAAAACTGCTAAGAAACCTACAGAATTAATATATATAGGGTAATTTAGCGAATTATGTAGAAACCAACTATTTAAATCAGATAACTCACAAAGTATGACTTGTTAGTATAATTTTTATATAATAAAGAAAACGTAATTTGAGTAATATAGAGTATAGGTATTAATGAGATTTTATATTACAAGATAAAAAATATTTATTATTATTGGATTTGTTTCACGTGAAACAATGGTTTAAATATTTGTTTCATAAATAACTTTCGAAGTTGATTTTACTGTTTAAAGTATTAATATGTCTGGATTTACGAAAAAATTAGGTTCTTCTCTATATTAGTTGATGGGATACGTCCAAACATGCTGCTATTGCTATAACGGCTTCGATAGCCCTGATGTCTAAATTATCATGTGTAATTAATAAGAAAATTTAGATGATCTTCATTCATAAAAAAGTCTAAACCCCATTTACTCTTTTAATTAAGAAACAATTAAGAAGCAACAAAAAATCAAATTAGCTGTGCTATAAGTAAAACAAGGTAAATTTAATAACAAGTAAACCATAT
>JBDNGI010000177.1:0-4476 GCA_041689345.1 Halanaerobiales bacterium | reverse complement strand
AATAAAGAAGCCTCTGGTTTAACTATCTCTCCACTCGTTAATATTTCCAATTGTTCATTTTCCCATTCTATATCAGTAATGAAAGGGAGGAAATTGATAACCAAATTCTCTCCATCTTCAGCAATACAACGATCCCTTTGAAAGGGAATGGGATGTTGACTTATAATAGTTATTTTTAAACGGGCTTGATCCTCAACTTTATCAACACGTAAGTAAAAGTTTTTATTGGAAAGACTATCTTTAAAATTATCTGCTAATGCAGCATTCTCCAGTTCTAATACTAGTTTCCTGGAATCATTACTTTCATTTATACGATATGGTGACAAATTATCCATCTCTATTAATAACTGTTGGCCCTCTTTCTGCCATCTAATATCCTGTATATAGGATTCAGGACGGGTCAAGTATATTGTATTAGCATTTCTATTATAAAGAAATCCAAAACTCTCAGCAATTTCTTTAAGAGGTACATAGCTATGTCCAGCAATCAGCTTTAAAACCCCTTTACTTTTCAGGGTCTTATTATTGATCTGTATATAGGGACTATTCTGCATCATCTTGATAATATTCCCATTATCTTGATCAGCAAACTGCAGTGTTTTAATCGACTTCTGCCAAGTAATATTCGCATTAAATTCTTCAGCCAATGAACGAGCTTTGACAAGAATAACCTCATCTTCATTAACTGGCTCTAATACAGCTGATTTATCTTGACCATTTATATATATATGTATATTTTCAGCATTTACAGATATGTTAAATGCTATAATAATAATTATTATCATAATAAGAATAGTTCGCGACATGTTATCACTCCTAGTTTCTACAATATTATATATAATTCTTTAAAAACTACCTATTTCCTGCTATATTTCTTTTTAATTTTATATTTACCAAAAAAAATTACGGGTAAACTGAATAATTATTTTTCTACAATTCTACATATACTATAATAAATTGAATATATCTATTTTTTAAAGATACACTTTCGGAATTAATCTATTTTAAAAAATTTAATAAATATATATTGGAGGTTGTTAAAATGACAAAAGAAAATAAACTCTCTATCGTCTCACTTGGCGGTAGGGGTGAAGTTGGCAATAATATGATAGTTTTAGAAAATGAAGATGATATTATAGTTCTAGATGCCGGGGTTCTTTTTCCAGACGAAGACAAATTCGGTATTGATCTAATAATCCCGGACATCAACTATTTAGTAGAACGAAAAGAAAAAATAAGGGGCATAATTTTTTCCCATGGACATGAAGACCATATTGGTGCTGTTCAATATATTTTTGAATTAATCACTCCCCCACTCTATGGTACTGATCTTACTATCGGACTAATCGAAGGAAAGCTTAAAGAAGCCGGTCTATTAGATAAAGCAGAGCTACATTCAATCGGCTCACATAAAAAATATGAAAATATAAAACTTAATTCCTTTGAGATAGAATTCTGCCATGTAAACCACAGTATCCCAGCCTGTGTAGCCATGAGAATAAAAACACCAGTAGGATCACTTGTCTTTACAGGTGACTATAAATTCGATCAGACACCTATTAGCAATCCACAGACAGATTATGGGAAATTATCAGATTGGGGTAAAGATGGTGTTTTAGCTTTACTTGGCGATAGCACTAATTCTGAACACGAAGGTCATACCCTCTCTGAACGTGTAGTCGCCAAAACCCTTGAACACAGTTTCCAATTAACAGATGGCAGAATTATTATTGCCACCTTCTCTAGCAATATTGAAAGAGTACAACAAATTGCAAATGCAGCTGCAAAGTCAAATAGGAAAATGGCTATAACCGGTAGGAGTATGGCAAACACAATAGAAATATCATCAAACCTGGGATATCTTAATATACCTGAAGGTATGATGGTTTCATTAGATGAAGCCAATAAAATGGACCCTAATAAAGTTGTCCTTTTAATGACCGGTAGCCAGGGTGAATATAGGGCAGCACTAACCAGAGTAGCACGGGGTGAACATAGAAATATATCAATTATACCTGGAGATACTGTCTATCTATCATCAAGTCCAATACCTGGTAATGAAAGGGCTATTGGTGGAACAATTAACATGCTATATAGTCAAGGAGCAAATGTTATGTATGGGGGAATGTTAGACCTACATGCTTCAGGTCATGCCTGCCAGGAAGAAATCAAAATGATGATTAACCTGATCAAACCAGAATACCTGATCCCTGTTCATGGTGAGTTTAGACACCTTTATCATCATGCTCAGTTGGGACGCAAGATGGGTATTCCTGTCGAGAATATATTAATAGCAATCAATGGTGAACGTATTGAATTATCTAATCATAATGCCAAGATAGCAGATAAAATTGAGACAGGTGAACTATATATTGAAGGAAGGCAAATAAGTGATACTGGTGATATAGTGCTTAATGATAGAAAGAGATTGTCTGAAAATGGTTTTGTCAATGTCATAATTGCCCTTAATAGCCAGGGAGATATTTTAAACACTCCTCGTTTGATATCCCGGGGTTTTGTATATAATAAAGAATCTGAGGAATTATTAAACCAGGCCAAAGCACAAATAATTGAGACCATTGAAAGACAAAAAGAAAGCACTCTAAAAGATAGCTCTTTACTGCAAAAGAAAATCTATCAATCTTTAAATAAGTATTTTTATGAAACAACTAATCGTTCACCTTTGATATTAATTGAGATATTAGAATTCTAAATAGGATTGGAAAAATATGCCCTGATTCAAATACTTTCAGGGCTACTGTTTATCTGTTACTTCTTTTCTGTCTGAGTCTGAAAAGTAATAATCCTTCTATATCTCTGGGGATATAAATTTAAGAGCATATGACTAAAACTATCAAAAAAAAACTATAACTGATTTGTTAGGATAATCCCGAGAAAAACCCCTAGCAAAATTCCTATTATAGCTAATTTGCCTTCGCTTTTCTGATGAGCAGCAGGAATCAGATCATCGAATGTAATAAAAAGCATAGCACCTGCAGCAAAGCCAAGGGCTATAGATAAGAAAAAAGGAGATATATTACCTAGATATGCCCCAATAAAAGCACCAATACCCATAGGAATTCCAGCTAAAAAAGTAATTGTTAGTATCTGAAGACTGCTTATACCTGCTAAACAAAGGCTAGTGGCAACAGCCATTCCCTCAGGAATATTATGGACACCAATTATAACCGCAAGCCCAAAGCCAAGACTTCTGGCTGCACTATAACCAGCACCAATAGCCAACCCCTCAGGAATATTATGAAGAGCAATACCTATAGAAAGTAATAATCCAGCTCGATAATAACTATTTAAGACCTTACCCTGAACATGTTGATGGGGGAAAATATAATCAAGCAATCCTATCAATCCCACACCAAGAAACATCCCAGATAAAGTACTTGTAGTAGTCCCCATTTTTATGGCCTCTGGTATAAGGTCAAGGAAAACAACTACTGTCATAACACCAGCAGAAACGCCCAATATAAATGTTAAAAAACTCTCTTCAATTTTTTTCAAGAGGATAACTATTACACTACCACCTACAGTACCAAGAATACCTGTTATTAAACCTATAATAGTAATATATAGAATATTATTCATCTCATCATTCCCCAAGATACTTATTTAAGGCTCTTTCATAATATACTTAACTAACATGCTGTTCTAATTAAATTATATTATTTAATAATGACATTTATTATTAATTTTAATGATTATGTTCATTTAAGGTACATTCATAACAAATATACTAGATAAATTATAACATTTTATGGAAAAAACTTTTAATTCTTTCGTGCTCCGGAAAATCAAAAATCTTATCTGGAGTCGTATCTGCTAGTACTTCTCCCTGATCCATAAATATTATACGGTCACAAACCTCCCGTGCAAATGCCATCTCATGTGTGACAACCAGCATGGTAATATTCTCAGCAGCTAAATCTTTTATAACTGTGAGTACTTCTCCTACTAATTCAGGGTCAAGAGATGAAGTGGGTTCATCAAACAATAAAACATCTGGTTGTATTGCTAATGCCCTGGCAATAGCTACTCTCTGCTGTTGTCCACCTGATAAATTAGCAGGATAGACATCTTTCTTATCCTGAAGACCAACTTTAACTAATAGTTCTTCGGCTATTTATGTTGCTTCTGGCTTCTTTAATTTACTAACAACCAGTGGGGCTTCTATTAGATTTTCCAATACAGTCTTATGTGGAAACAGATTAAATTGTTGAAATACCATACCCATTTCAGGACAGCCATCTCGAAAAGTATTTACCACTTTTTTTTCAATCTTAATAATACCACTGTCAATAGGCTCAAGACCTATTAAGCATCTAAGCAGAGTACTCTTTCCTGAACCAGAAGAACCAATAACGGAAATTACCTCACCTTGATTAACAACTAGGTCTAGATTGTTTATTACTTTCAAGTCGACAAATGATTTTATTAAATTAAAGAAAAAATATTTTAAATTTT
>JBDNGI010000176.1:0-10883 GCA_041689345.1 Halanaerobiales bacterium | reverse complement strand
TGATATATTGGCCTGTTTCAATGCCATAAATGTTTTTAGACGTAGTACTTTATAAGAAACATATTACTAAAATAACACTTGGTGCGTAAGAACCTAAGGTGAAAAACTTAGGTGAGAATTATATAGCAATTTTATTAAGCAGTTCTCTTTGTCTTATATAATTCATTATAATGTAATAACAATTTTATGTCAAATTCGATATCAATTTATCCTAACTTTCCCCAAAAATATTTATCAGCAAATCACCTTATACTTCTGGGAAGCTTCCTGGGCATTGCAGCAGGTTTTTATTGGTTAGCCTTTCATGTCCTTTCTTTTGATCTTACAAATGATATGAATCGGGATACATTTAATTCATATAATGGCATGATTAGTTCATTATCTGGTATGTTTGCACCTATAAATGACTATTAGGCTTTTGATTTAAATAAAATTGCTATAAAAAAAGCGATAATGACTGATGCACTAATACCAGCACTACCAACTTCGAGTAACCCTTTAAAAAGACCTAAGAGACCATCTTTTTCTGCTTCCATTAAGACTCCTTTAGTCAAAATATTACCGAAACTTGAAACAGGAGTTGTTACACCTGCACCTGCAAATTTTATTAAGGGTTCATACCATCCCAGTCCAGTCAAAATTGCACCCAAAACTACTAAGCCTACTAATAAATGAGCAGGTTTATATTTTGTATTATCTAAAAATATCTGTCCCAAACCACAGATTAAACCACCAATTAAAAAGGCTGTAAAAAAGTTCCCCATCTAATATCACCCCTCTGGAATTTTTTCTATAACTACTGCATGAGCTATACCTGGTATTGATTCATTCTGAAGAACACTTAAAGGGCTTAATAATGCACCTGTGCCAAGTACCAATACCCTATTTAATTTTCCGGATATAATCTGAGGTATAATTACACTACCAATTACTGTAGCCGAAGAAGCGCAACCACTTCCACCAGCCCCATATTTTTTATTTCCACCAAAAATCAATGCACCACAATCCTGAAGTTTATTTCCTAGTTCAATATTCTTTTCTTGAAGTAAACTTGTCAAAACCTTCTTGCCTATCTGCCCTAAGTCCCCGGTTATAACCATATCATAGTCCTGGGGATCCCTATCTAAATCCATAAAATGTTGTAAAATAGTATCAGCTGCAGCAGGTGCCATGGCTGACCCCATATCATTAGCATCTGTTGTACCCAGATCAATGACTTTACCAATAGTACTATGAGTAATCCAAACCTGTCCACCAAGCCAGCCTAAAATATATGCACCTGCGCCGGTAACAGTCCACTGTTTATCTCCTGTATATTGTACACCATATTCAAGTGGTGTCCTATATTGCCTCTCTGCTGTTTGATAATTACTAGAGGCAAAACAAAGTACACAATCAGCATACCCACCATCCATCTGCATACTCCCCAGGCTCAAGGCCTCAATAGCCGTTGAACATGCACCACATATACCTATAAAAGGTATATCATAATCCCTAGAAACAAAATTAGAAATTATAATTTGATCAAGTAAATCACCTGCTATTAAAAAATCTATATCTGATGGTGAGAGTGAAGTTTTACCAAGTGTGAGATTTATTGCATCAGAAACCATTTTCATTTCTCCCTTTTCCCAGGTATCTTGACCACATTTTACATCATCACAGACAAGATCAAAACTATCTCCCAAAGGACCTTTACCCTCTTCAGGTCCTACTATAGAACCATGACCTATAATATGTGGAGGGTTCTGATATGTTAGAGTTTGTCCCTGTAATTTATCTGCCATATTTACCTATCCCCCTAATGCTGTTTTTAATAAACCTATCAAAAAAGCAGATACCATTCCATAGACTAAGACAGGCCCAGCAACAACAAACATTTTGGCACCCAACCCTAGAATTAGACCATCCTGTTTAAATTCCATTGCTGGTGAAACCATGGCATTAGCAAAACCTGTTATGGGTACAATTGAACCTGCGCCTGAGAACTGTCCTATCTCATCATAAACACCAATTCCTGTTAGTAAGGCCCCAATAAAAATCATTGTAATGGCACTTAATATCCCAGCATCCTCCTGAGACATATTTGCTAAGATATAAATTTGCCAGAAGCCCTGTCCTATAACACAAAAAATACCCCCAACTATATATGCTTTAATAAAGTTTTTAAGCTTTTTTGCAGGAGCCTGGTTCTTTTTCACTACTTTTTGATATTCATCCTTAGTCTTATTAATATGCTTCATTTCAAGTTTACCTCTTTCTAAACAACTATTTTTTTTATGAAAATTAATAATATATATATACTTATTTTAATAGTATATACATATATTATACGGATATAAATTTAGCAAAAAATGTGTTTTTGCCCAGTTTAGTTTCTGCTACCTTCCTTCAATAACTTTTACATTATTATTATTCACTATAAATTGTTCTTATATGTTTATAATTCATTTGAAGATAAAATATTTACCATAATTAAATCTAAACCTTTAGGGAATAACTAATTTGCGGAGAGATAAAAAAGGAGGTGAAATAATGAGTGTAGGTAAACAACTTCATCAAACACTAGCCTCACTACGTGGTGCTAAAGCTGATATGGAAACTTATGCACTTTCAACTGAAGATAAAGGTGCTCAGAAGATGTATACGGATTGTGGTGACCAGTTAGAGAATCTTATTAATAGCTTTTCCGGTAGGGTTAATTATGTAGAAGAACAAGAACCACAATACAATGTTAAACAACAAATGCAACAACAGAATGATAATCAGCAATCATAAAAAATTATATCTTAAATATTAATAAAGTTTTTGGCTTATAGGCGCCTATAAGCCAAAACTGCTTTTAAATTTAGTTTGAAAGGTTATTTTTAAAATAGCTCTTTCCACATGAATATAATTAGCTTTTAAGAAAATCTATTTAATACTTTCCAAAAACGCCCTTAAATGTTACTTATAGAATAATGGAGGAGGTAAAATATTATACATTTCTACTTATTCTCATAGCATTAAGCACAGCAAGTAAAGCAACACCTACATCTGCAAAGACTGCCTCCCACATGGTTGCTATACCAAAGACTCCCATTGTTAGAACTACACCCTTAACTCCCATAGCCAAAATAATATTCTGCCAGACTATCTGTCTGGTTCGCTGGGCAGTATTTATAGCTGTTACTAATTTTGAAGGGGCATCTGTCATTAAAACTATATCTGCGGCTTCAATAGCTGCATCAGAACCAAGTCCCCCCATAGCTATACCTATATCAGATCTGGCTAATACAGGTGCATCATTTATTCCATCACCAACAAAAACTAGCTTTTCTTTTTCCTCCATTTTACTTAACATTTCTTCAAGTTTTTCAACTTTTTGATCAGGTAGTAGTTCAGCATGATATTGATCAAGACCCAATCGCTGAGCAATCTTCCGAGCAACAGTTTTCCGATCACCGGTCAGCATAACCAATTCCTTTACACCAGCCTGCTTTAAAGCCTTAATAGCTTCAACAGAATCCTCTTTCAACTCATCAGTAATAGTAATATATCCAGCATATTTTTTATCGACAGCCAAATAGACAATAGTACCATCTTCATCAACTTCCGGGGATTTAATACCCTTTTTATCCATTAATTTTATATTGCCTGCCAATACTTGCTGCCCATCTATGGTAGCCTTTATTCCATGTCCAGAAATCTCCTGATAGTATTCTATTCTGTCATTTTCAATATTATTATTATAGGCTTCTAAGATCGATTTTGCTATAGGATGGGTTGAATGAGCTTCAGCATAAGCAGCCTTAGTCAAAACTTCCTCTTTATTAAAATCATTCATAGCTACTATTTTACTGACAGCAAATTCTCCTTTAGTTAAAGTACCAGTCTTATCAAATACAATCATACTAACATTATTTAAAGCCTCCAGATAGTTACCACCTTTAACCAAAATCCCTTGACGAGATGCCCGACCAATGCCGCCGAAGAATCCTAATGGAATTGATACAACTAGGGCACAAGGACAGGAGATAACCAGAAAAATTAGAGCACGGTAAACCCAGTCAGAAAAGCTTGCCCCTGGCAGGAATAAAGGGGGTATTAAAGCCATAGCTAGAGCTGCATAGACTACTACTGGTGTGTAATAATGAGAAAACTTTGTAATAAATTTTTCAGTAGGGGCCTTTTTCCCACTGGCGTTTTCTACCAGTTCAAGGATTTTAGCAACTGTTGATTGGCCATATACTTTGCTTACTTTAACTATTAACAAGCCGTCTTTATTAATCATACCACTTAAAATGCCGTCTCCACCTTCTACTTTTCGTGGCACAGACTCCCCTGTTAAAGCTGAAGTATCTACCATCGAACTGCCTTCCAAGACCTCTCCATCAAGAGGGACCCTTTCACCAGGTTTAATCACTATAATATCTCCAACCCCAACACTTTCTGGCTCAACCTTGCTAATATCATTTCCTTGTTTGAGGTTAGCATAATCAGGCCTAATATTCATTAAATCTTTTATAGAACGACGGGAACGATCTACGGCTTTGTTTTGAAACATCTCACCTACCATGTAGAAAATCATAACTGCTACCCCTTCAGGGAACTCCTGTATAGCAAAAGCACCTAGAGTTGCCACACTCATCAGGAAATTCTCATCAAAAACCTGACCCCTTCTGATATTTTTAAAGGCCGCCATTAATACCGGTCCTCCAATAAGTAAATAACTGGAACCATAAAACAACCATTTTATATATATAGGGATGCCAGACAAACTAGCAGTAATAATAGGTATTTCAAAAAATATAATTGCCAGGGCAAAAATAACAACACCAGGCCAGAAACGCCTTTTCAAATAAGTATTTTCACCCTGTTCACCTTGATCATCTTCACGAGCACCATCAAATGTCTGACCCTCTGTTCTATCACTTGACCCTTTTTCTCCTTCTTTTACTACAATAATACCATATTCAATTTTATCAGCTATCACTTGAATTTCCCTGGCCATCTCTTCTATTTTTTCATTATTACCTATAACAGTCATCTTGCTTACAGCAAAATTCATTACGACTTCGATAACATAGGGTAAATCCTGTACTTCTTTTTCAATTTTTGCGGCACAACTAGAACAAGATAACCCCTTCAGAATATACTTTGACTTATATAAGCCCTGTACTAATGTTGCTTCTGTCATAATTTCTTCCCCCAACACAATAAGTAATTTAAATATATGTTCACTTGAATGATTGTTCATATATAGTATATTATAATCTTTTGATTATGTCAATGTGCATATAATATATTTTACCAGGTGCCTTCCCCTCCACCAGTTCCACTATCCTCCTGAAGAACTACCATCAGAAAAAGCGCAAAAAAAGGCTGCTAACTCAACTATATAATAGTCAAGAGTTAACAGCCTTATTAAGTACTTACTTATTTATTTAAACTAAATCATATATGATTAGTTTATCAGGGTTACTGGGTTACATCATGCCCATACCTGGCATGCCGCCGCCCATACCGCCGCCTGGCATACCGCCGCCTGGCATTCCGCCACCGCCACCAGCAGGATCGTCATCACCATCATCTTTATCTGCTACTAAACACTCAGTAGTCAAGAGCATAGCAGCTGCACTTCCTGCATTCTGTAGAGCAGAACGTGTAACTTTAGCAGGGTCAACGATACCGGCTTCAATCATATTTACAAATATACCTTTGTATGCGTCAAATCCTACTCCATTTTCTCTTTCCTTAACTCTCTCAACGATTACTGAACCTTCAAATCCAGCATTATCAGCAATTAAGCGTACAGGAGTTTCTAATGCTTTTCTAATAATATCGACACCAGTAGCTTCATCACCTTCAAGTTTCAAACTATCTAGTACAGGAATAGCATCAAGTAATGTTGTTCCACCACCAGATACAAGACCTTCTTCTACAGCAGCTCTTGTAGCAGAAAGAGCATCTTCAATACGATGTTTTTTCTCTTTCAATTCAGTTTCAGTAGCAGCACCAACCTGAATTACAGCTACACCACCAGCTAATTTAGCCAGTCTTTCCTGTAGTTTTTCTCTATCGAAATCAGAAGTAGTATTCTCGATCTGTTTTTTGATCTGTTTAATTCTACCCTGAATCTGTTCTTTATCTCCATGACCTTCTACAACAGTTGTATCTTCTTTAGTAATATTAACCTTGTGAGCCTGACCTAGCATATCAATATCTGCATTTTCAAGCTTTAGACCTAGGTCTTCAGTAATTACCTGACCACCAGTTAAGATAGCTATATCTTCTAACATAGCTTTACGACGGTCACCAAATCCAGGTGCTTTAACAGCTACACAGTTGAATGTACCGCGTATTTTATTTACTACTAAAGTAGCTAATGCTTCACCTTCAACATCTTCTGCCATAATCATTAAGGCTTTACCAGACTGAGCTACTTTTTCTAATAAAGGTAAAATCTCTTGAATACTAGCTATTTTCGTATCAGTAATTAAGATATATGGATCTTCTAAAGCAGCTTCCATAGTATCAGTATCTGTAACCATATATGGAGATAAGTATCCACGATCAAACTGCATACCTTCTACAACTTCTAAAGAAGTTCCCATACTCTTGGATTCTTCAACAGAAATAACTCCATCCTGACCTACCTTTTCCATAGCTTCAGCAATCAATTTTCCGATTTCTTCATCATTACCAGCTGAAATAGCAGCAACTTGAGAAACGGCTTCTTTACCTTCAACAGGTTTGCTAAGAGTTCTAATTTCATCAACGATTACATTTACAGCTTTTTCAATACCCCGCTTAATAATCATTGGATTAGCACCTGCAGCTACGTTTCTAAGACCTTCTTTAAAGATTGCTTGAGCTAATACAGTAGCAGTTGTAGTACCATCACCAGCTACATCGTTAGTCTTTGTAGCAACCTCTTTAACAGTTTGAGCTCCCATATTTTCATAATGATTTTTTAACTCTATTTCACGAGCAATACTAACACCATCATTTGTAATAGTTGGAGCACCAAAACTTTTTTCTAATACAACATTACGCCCCTTAGGACCTAAAGTTATTTTTACAGCATTCGTTAATGCATCAACACCACGCTCTAAAGCACGACGAGCATCTTCACCAAACTTTAATTCTTTTGCCATAATATATCCCTCCTTATGTAGTTATCTTTAATTTTCAATGACTGCTAAAATATTATCAATACTTACAATTACATAATCTGTTCCGTCAACAGTGATTGTATTTCCAGCATATTTATCAAATACAACCATATCGTCAACACTAACTACAGGTTCTCCATCATCATTACAGCATTCATCTCCAACAGCAATTACTACACCTTGCTGTGGTTTTTCCTCCTTGGCTGTATCAGGAAGAACGATACCACTCTTAGTCTTTTCTTGCTCTTCAACAAATTTTACAGCTACTTTGTCTTTTAAAGGCTTGATATTCATTAACTAAACCCCCTTCTAATATTTTTTATTTGTTTTTCATATTTATTGTTAGCACTCACTTAGAACGAGTGCTAATAACCACTATTAATATAATAACCAAGTATTATACTAAAATCAAGTTCTATATTTGGAATAAATACCCTACTACAGGTTATTAGGGTTGATTACAGCTCATTAACTCCTTCATTCTTCAAATATTAATATAAAGTGTGTTTTTAGTTTCAGAGGGAGATTTTTGCACTACAAGCACTCCGTATTTAAATAAATCATTTCCAAAAATATCAAATATTATACCAGGAACTATGATTAATTTATAATCTTTTCCTGTTTTCTTGATACTGTTAATAATATCCTGGTTTGTAAGTAAACCAGCTGACATAATCGAACCTCCGAAAAAATTATTTTCTGCAACAATTAAGTCGATCTCTCTATCTTCAAAGATATCAGTATATTTATTATGGAAATAATTAAGAAATGCCTTTAAGATAGATTGTTAGTCTGCAATAAATCTACCATTTGATGATTTAAATTACTTCCATTAGTTGTTATCTTTATTTGCTTTTCAGGATATTTATACCTTATCCTGTTAATGATTTTTTTAAAATCCGGATGTGTTATAGGGTCACCTTCAATTATCCTAGTAGCAGATTCTCCAATTATTACTGGTCCTTCTGCAGGTAAATAATCCAGTAACTCTTCAATTAAACTAAGGTCTAAATGTCCCAAACTATATATATCAAGATCAGATGGGTTATTACGATGACTACAAAATTTACAAGCCATATTGCAAACTGAAGTTACTGGAAGAATATTATTATTCTGTACAATTTTTAAAAGCATATATTTTACTTTTGTATCCATAGAATAGACCACACCTATTTTCATAATTATACATTATTCCAACTTAAGATTGGCTTTTGCATTGAGAGTTAAGGGTGAAAATTCCCCCTTTAAATATTGATAATAAGCAACTGATCCAATCATAGCTGCATTGTCAGTACATAGTTTTAAATTTGGTGTGTATAAAGGTAAATCATATTTAGTCAAGGCTTTTGCAAGTTGATTACGAAGGGTTTGATTAGCAGCAACGCCACCAGATAGAATAATACTATTGACCTGATGATTTTCAACGGCTCTGACTATCTTAGCAATCATAACATCTATTACTGCCTGTTGAAAACTAGCCGCTACATCAGCTTTGTTTATCTCCTCTCCCCTTTGCTTTTTTCTATGCAAATAATTAATAACAGCAGTCTTAAGTCCACTAAAACTAAAGTCATAGTTCGCTTCATTAATCAAAGGTCGGGGAAATTCTATAGCCTCAGAATTACCTTCTTTGCTAATCTTTTCTATTACAGGTCCCCCTGGATAGCCAATTCCCAGTACCCGGGCCGTCTTGTCAAATGCTTCACCAGCAGCATCATCTTTTGTTCTACCCAGTATTTGGTATCCCCCTAATTCTTTAAAATACAACAAATCCGTATGTCCACCTGATATAGTTAAACATACAACAGGTGCCTCAATCTCTTTATTAGATATAAAGTTGGCATAAATATGTCCAGCTATATGGTTAACTCCAATAAAGGGTATCTGTAGTGTATATGCCAGGGCTTTTGCGGCCGACAGTCCTACCAAAAGACCTCCAACTAAGCCAGGCCCATAAGTGGCTGCTACTACATCTAAGTCTTTAAAATTTACTCCGGCTTCAGATAATGCCTCTTCTATTACTGGATTAATTAATTCTAGGTGTTTGCGTGAAGCAATTTCTGGTACAACACCACCATATTTTTTATGCCAATCTATTTGAGAAGCAACTACATTTGATAATACCTCTAATCCATTTTTGACAATTGATGCAGATGTCTCATCACAAGAGGTTTCAATTGCTAGTATTAAGATGTTTGCTTTTTCATTTTTTAGTTGAGCAATATTATTGGTCATCTTCAACTTCACCCTTTAATCTCCTTCCACATAATCATAGCATCTTCATTATTGTTTGTATAATAATTAGGTCGATATCCTACAGAGGTAAAGCCTTTTTTTCTATAAAGATTCATTGCTGAATTATTAGATGCACGTACTTCAAGGGTGGCCCGATTAATACCTCTGTCCTTAGAATATTGTATGATTTTATCAATTAAATGCTGTGCTATTCCCAGACCACGAAATTCTTTAGCAATCGCTAAATTAGTAATATGTAATTCATCAGTAATTAACCAGCCTCCGATATAACCAGCAATCTTTTTCTGATATCTTGCAATGAAATAAGTAGCATAAGAATTATCACTTAGCTCACTGATAAAAGAGGATAGAGACCAGGGATCACTAAATGATTCCCTCTCAATCTGCATAACCCTTGGCAAATGCTTCAAAGACATAGAACTTATATTAACCATCACCTTCACCCTAACCGTGTTTTTTAAGCCAATTGATTTCAGCCTGGGGTTTCTTTAAATAATTAGGTAATAATTCAAGATAATTATCTGATTTACCTTTATTTAAATAAAATCGCCCCAGTTCTGCAAGGGCTCCCCCCCTAGGAATACTATTATTAATAGATGAGTACTTGATTTCTAGCTTACTACTTTTCAAAAATTTACTATTTATAAGCGCAGCATTGCCTATAAAATTAAATGTTCCATCAGCCTCGATGGTATTAAGTTCTTCAATAAGATCTTCAATATGCAGCGCTTTATCCTCAGAGATCCTCTGAGAAATAATATCTTGGTCCCACCTTTTATATATAGCAGTATAGACACGACTTCTTTTTGCATCAATAATAGGTATGAGCCAACTATCAGCAAGATTAAGATTATAGGCTAATATATCAAGAGTAGATAAACCTATTACAGGAATCTGTAATACCTGAGCAAATGTTTTTACAGTACTAAGCCCAATACGAAGTCCAGTAAAAGAACCAGGACCAACTGTAACAGCAATCCCATCCAATTCTTTAACATTTTTTCCAGTCTGTTGGAAAAGATAATCTATAATATTTAATAGTTCTTCACTATGTCGATGTACTAATTTAATATTAATTTCACCAAGAATACCATTTTCATCAGCCAGTCCAACCGCCCCTACCTGGCTGCTACTATCAATCCCTAGGGTTAACATTATTCTCTAACCATTCTATTAATTTCATACCTTTCTCCCCTTCAGCTTCAAATCGTAGTATTCGTTCTTCAATTGATATTACTTCTATTTTAATATATATAAATTCTGCTGGTATAAGGTCATATACTAAGTCTGGCCATTCTATAATTACTATACCACCACTCTCTATATAATCCTCAAACCCAAGATCATATAAATCTTTTTCATCTTCCAATCTATATAAATCCATGTGATAAACTGTCAAATCACCCTCATATTCATTTATAAGATTATATGTAGGACTGGTTACATCTTCTTCAACACCTAAGCCGTCGC
>JBDNGI010000175.1:0-4353 GCA_041689345.1 Halanaerobiales bacterium | reverse complement strand
AGAAAGCAAGAAAAGGAATTCAAAGTTTTATAGATAAAAATATAAAGTCTAAATCCTCACCGCAACTCAAACTGCCCGGTTTACTGTTATGTTAGGGCTTACAACTAATTGAGGGTTTGTGTTTTGGGGAAACTCTATATATAATCCATAACCACTAATTATACTAAATTTTCGAGATAAATTAATTATAATATCACCAAAATTAAATCTATTCAACAGTAATGTATTTACTAAAATATTTATTAAAGCTATATCTGGGATAATTATTACTAGATTATCAGTAGTTGAAAAGAAAATAATTATTGCTGTAATAAAAGATATTAATTGTGGTATATTCTCATAAGCTTCTACTATTTGTAAAAATTCAAATGCATCTACATGATGGCTAAGCTTTGAAATTAAAGCAAATACATAGCTCAATGGAAAACGAATTTTCAATCCCCTGGGAGTATAAATCATAATAGTCAACTTCTATAAATAATTAGATTATAATTAATCTTGTAATAAACCACCAATGAAATACAAAACGGTAGCTATTATACCTCCACCATAAGAAATGATCAAAGGAAAAAATGTATTAAATTCTACTAATGCATACCATGGAGCTACTGTATAAGCTACAGGAAAAAATATAAATCCTATAGTTACTAATAAAAAACCTCCAACATAATTTAGAATCTGCAATGATATTATAAATCCCCAAATTCCAAACACAAAATACGATAAATAACCTACCCCAATTAAAAACACACCTATTTTATTTTTCATATTAACCTCCATTAATAACTCTTTGGTTTGTTATACACCACAAAAAATTATTCAAAATCATTTTTAGATATAAATAAATAATCAATCAATGTACCACTAACTACTAAAGTATTATCGTTAAAATCAATATCATAAACCGCTTTATTTTCAGGCATAGGAACAGCATTAATAATAAGTTCTGGCTTTTCTACTTCTTTTACTTTTAAAACTATATTTAAATCATCAAAATAATCAAACCCAGGTTCATTAATAATATTATTCTTTTGGTCTTCACTTAATTCTAAAATAAAAAAGATAGTTCTAAAACCAAATTTCCCGAAACCAGCATAAATTTTATCATCTTTTTCATAAATATCATTAAGAAGAACATTTTTAACAACAATTTTGTCATCTTTGATATTTTCTTGGATTTCTATAGAATAAGCTAAACCAAATTTATATTTATCTGAAAATATACTAGCATCATATTGCATAGAAAGTTCGTTAATTAATTTTTCAAACTCATCATTTTCTCTATCTTGTTCACTATTACTATTTGAACTATTATTGAAGATTGTTTCTTGAGAACAAGAAGTTAAAATAATTAATAAAAATAATATTATAATCATAAATATAGTTTTCTTTTTCATCATAAATCCCCTCCTACAATAACTCATATGCTACTCCTCCACAATAGCTTTCTCCAACAACTTCTGAGCACTAGCATAAAAGAGTGGATTAGTCTTCGACAATAACTCAGGATTTAAATCCCCCATATCAGAAGCATTAGAAATAGGAACCAACACATTCTTAGCACCATTATCAGATAATAAAGCAAGAGAATCAGATAATTTAGCTACTCTTTTTACTCCTCCACCAATAGATATATCTCCCAGCACTCCTAAACCTGATTTGCTGGACTTTTTAAATACAGCAGTTAAAATAGTAACAAAGATAGCTGCACCAATACTGGTGCCCAATTCTGCCCCAATCATAGGTGTTAGCTGTAATGTTATATCGTAGTTGTTTAATGATTTATTAGAAGGTAAGAATTGCTTTTCATTAGCTTTAATAAACTGATAAGCATTCTTTATATTCTGCTTTATTTCAGTCTTACTGGTTCCACTGATATTTAACTTACCATTACCGTCAGTAGTAATTGTCTCTATTTTTACAAGTGTTAACTTACCATTATTATCAGAAACAGTATAACCAACACCAGCTTTTACTGGAGTTGACTCAATTAAATTACCGCTTCTTTCTTCAGGAATTGCAACATATTTTTCTTCCTGAGTTTCTTTATCAATATAAGAAAAGTTAGTATTCCAGAACTCCATACCACCAATTCTTTTAAGCTGCTCTTTTACTCTTCTTCTCATTTCAAGAGCAATCTCTAAGTACTCTCTCACATCTTCTTTAGTAAAGTTTCCAAAAGGATGGAAAAGTTTTATGAAACCAGAAACAGTCTTTTTTACAGCTTTTGAATCTCTCTGTTGCAGGTGAGAACCAAGACTAAAATATTTTTCTAATTCTCCTACATAGGTATGTCTTCTTCTAGCCTTTAAAAACTCTGCAAAAAAGTCAACACTAAAACCAAAGTGATTGGTAAAGTGCTGGCTTGAATATTTCATAATCTCCCAGCCAGGTAGATAAAAGTTAATACGATCTAAAAAAGCTGTATCATGTAATGATTCAGGTAGTGGTTCAAATAAGTGAGAAGTTTTAAGCAGTGATTCTACTGATTGATTAATATTACCATTAAAAACCATAGAAGCAGTACCAGTTAATTCTCCACTCCCACCACGAGAAAATGAGCCTGATTCCATATAATCTTTCAGCAACTGAATACCATCTTTAGCATTAAACTTAACACCTGCTACCTCATCAAAGGCAACAGTATCCCAGAGACCAACCATCCCTATTTTACCTGATGCATTATTAACAAATAACTGTGGCACAGTTGTGGAACCACCAGAAATTAATTGAGCATAAGGAGATAGCTCACGATAAACATAACTTTTACCTGTTCCTCTGGGACCGAGCTCTATCATATTAAAATTACTTTCTACTAAGGGTATTAATCTTGATAAAAGTAAATATTTAACTCTTTTACTCATATCATTAGCAGTTGGTTCTAAACCAATACTTCTAAGTAAAAGGTTAGACCATTCTTCTTTGCTGAACTGATCCATAACTGCCTTAATCTTGTCATCAGAAAAACTAGATAGCTGAATCGGCTGAATATTGTCAACTACAAAAGGATAATGCTTTGAGCCATGTTTTATTTCTGGATCATATTCCATATCTATAATAGCCCAAATCCCACCAGATAATAGCTTATCGTGGGTTTCTACAAAGTGCTCGAGTATATTAGCATTTCTAATATTAGAATTGAATAATCTAGCCCAGTATTTATCCTGAGAAGGATCTAGCCTCACACTAATCCTATCAATTATCTTATGACGGGAGTTAGCTTTCATAGTTGACTGTACCTGTCCAGCCTGATCTGGCTCTACATAATGTTTTTTAAGTATTTCTTTAACATTCTCCAAACCCGTATCTAATTTATCCTGATCAGTTGTGGAGCAGTAATTAGCAAGTAGATATTCTAAGACAAAGGTAGGTACATTTACTCCATCTTTTAATTTATGTGTTAGGTCTTTTTTTACAACTAGACCATTAAAGTTATCAAGTAATTTTAAATCTAGTTCATCAGTTGATATCGAAGCCATCAAGACCACCCCTTAGTTCTTCTTTCTTACCTTTAACTGAATCTAATATTTCTTTACTTACAGAATCCTGAATTAAAATGGTATAACGGTCTAAAGACAGTTGTAATTCTACTTTTTCTGATGCTCCAGGAAAAATTGTTTGTTCTTGACTGAATACCGTCTCACCATTATTTTCTATTTTGATTGTAATCTCTCTTTCTCCCTTAAATAAATTACTGCTGTCATCAGCTTTAAATTTAATTGCAAAACTGTTGGAACCTATGCTTTTAAGCTGCTTTTTATTTTCAATTGTTATGCAGAGTTTACTCTTGCTTTCTCTTCTAAATATAAGATGAGGTAAGAGTATCTCCTGTGGGGTAATACCCCCGTGAGAAAAGCCATACTGACCCTTAGATTTAACTGGATCTATTCCTTTAGGGTAATATGTATATTTATGTTCTCCTGTCTTATTCTCCTGAATAAAAAAGTCATCCGCCTCAGAATTATATTCATCTGACTGTACATAACCATCTCCTATTTTTCCGTTAACAGGTGATGAAAACTTATCAGCTTCATCTATATCAAAATTACAAACAAAACCATGGTCTGTGGTCAAATGAACTTCTACATAGCCAGCATCTATAAGGTTTTTAATCTTTTCCACTACTGTATCAATAAAGAGAGAATAGTATTTTAAAGCTGCTTCGTGCCCTTCCTCTGAAAGCATATCTATATCTCTACCATAAATCACAGCTGGTTGCGATGCATTTATTTCCTCAACATCAAAACTATCAAGATTAAAGACCTGCAGTTCATTTTCCAATTTATCTGCCAGATATTTTTCTCTTTTTTCTCTAGTTTTATACAGTGGGCTGCCAAATAAAGCACTCATGTT
>JBDNGI010000174.1:0-2728 GCA_041689345.1 Halanaerobiales bacterium | reverse complement strand
TTCATATCTAAACACCTCACATATATTTAATATCTATATATTATAATTTATAGATATATAGATAAATAAAAACAATTTGCTTTATTTTCTTTCATATTATTAGCCAAGTTCTAAATCAAACTACAGGTAATAGAAATATATGCTATTCTAAAGTATCCCTCCCATCATAGCGTATTTTAAATTCATATCCTCACCTCTTAATATAATCATAACAAGAGAATATGAAGAAATTATGAATTTTACTAAAAAAATTATTGTTATTATAAATTAATGGAGAATAGAAGTAGATTAATTATACAGGAAGCTTAGTAATATTTTTAATTTTTAATTATAGGTATAGTCACTATAAATGTAGAACCAGCATTAATACCAGGACTCTCTACTTCTATGGTTCCTCCCATAGCGTAAACAAGTTCACGGGTTATAGTAAGACCTATCCCTGTCCCATCTGTCTTTATTGAACGTGACTTATCAGTTCTATAAAATCTCTCAAAGATAAAAGGCAAATCACCAGGACTAATACCAATCCCTGTATCAGAAATTTTGAAGATTAATCTTCTATCTTCCTTCTTTAGTTTGATCAGAATTTTCCCACCCTCAGGTGTATATTTTATCGCATTTATTATCACAGATTCGATATTATCTGGATCAGCCAGGATTTTTATTTTTTCTTCTATCATAGTTTCAACTAAAATATCCTTTTTATCAGCAATTGGTAGGTATCTATCAATTATATTCTGTAAAATATCAGAAAAAGAGACATCTTCCCTATCTTGATGAACAATTCTCTTTTCAGCATTAGATAGATCTCCCAATCTATTAACCAGTTTTATTAACCTCTGTAATTCTTCTTCAATCTCTTTTATAGTATTTAAGTCATTTGGTATAACCCCTTCTTTTATACCCTCTAAATAACTATTGATTGTAGCTAAAGGTGTCCTTAATTCATGGGCCAGATCTGAACTTGATTCATTTCGTATCTTTTCCAGGTAGTTTAATTTATCAACCATATCATTAAATGAGTGCCCTAACTCTGCTAATTCACCATTCCCATTTATCTCTACATGGTGGTCAAAGTTACCTTTGACAATCTTACCTGCAATCTGATTCATTTGCAGCAGAGGACGGGTTAAATAGCGGGAAAAATAATAGCTTATAAATATAGTTAACATTGATACAAATATAGCAGCAATAATTATAATTCTATTTACTCTATCGGTAAAAAGCTCAGCCCTTTCAGATAAATTTGCATTACTGGTTGTTTCCCAGTACAGATTAGCTACCGTTTCACCGGTATTTTTAATTTCAAAAACTTCACTGTTATTTTTAAACATATTTAAATTACGACCCGTAAAATTATTATGAGCACCTGACATCATGTTATTATTCATCATATTATTCATCATCATGCCCATCTGGCCATTGAAAATAACATCTCCATTCCGATCTTCTAACAACAAATTGACCCTATTTATCCGTATGAAGTCATGGGCTAACATTCTAACATCTGGCCAATCTCCGTTCTCAGCTAGTGATTCCTCAATAATTACTACAAGATTTTCAATCTTCTCTTTTTCTTCTAAATAAAGATAGTCAAAAAATCTATTATCAATACTATTATTTATATAAATACTGGTAAAAACAAGTCCACCAAGAGCCACAAGTAGTATTATTGAAAAAAACTTCAAACCTAATTTACTCATCCTGCTCACCTTCAAATTTATATCCAGCCCCATAAACTGTAATAATAAATTCATTTTTATCAAGGTTAAGCTTTTTCCTTATATTTTTTATATGGGCATCTATAGTTCTGTCAAAGCCTTTAAAGTTAAGCCCCATCACCTTTTCTACTATTTTTTCGCGTGAAAAGACCTGTCCAGGATTTTTTAAAAGAACATATAGAATATCAAACTCAGTTTTTGTAAGAGAAACATCTTCCTAATTTAATAATACCTTCATTTCTGCGGGAAAAACCTTAATATTTGCATTCTGATAAATTAGTACCTCTGCTTTAGCTGCAGAATAGTCACTTCTACGTAAAATAGCTTTTATCCGAGCTAATAATTCACGCAGGCTAAAGGGTTTTACCAGATAATCATCAGCACCAAAGCTAAATCCATTCACTTTGTCATCTTCTCTATCTTTGGCAGTTAGCATTAATATTGGTAGAGAACTCTCCTTTCTAACTCTCTGGCAGACCTCCTCCCCACTTATTTCAGGCAGCATCAGATCCAGAATCATTAAGTCAGGTTGGAAAGTCTTCACAAGTTTCAATGCCTCTTTACCATCTGAAGCAGTATCAATAGTATATCCCTCTTTTTCAAGATATGCTTTTATGATTTTCAAAAGTTTTTTTCATCGTCTACTATTAATATTTTCGTTCTCATTATAAATATCAATCCTTTCATTGCACTCCAGCTACTTATCAAGTACAATATTATTATCTTCTATATTTTACTTAACATATATACCAAATAATTTACATACTACAAAAGACCGTCTCATTCTTCAATCTAAATCATCATACAAATAAAGACCTGAGGTTTTTCCCCAGGACTAATTGTAAGAAAATCATTATTCTGTTAATGAACTAAAAACTTTCTTATACCCTTACCAGGTAGTTTTATAATAAGGTTGTATAATTAATGTTGTGAAGAAAAAACTGTAAATCTAGAAAAATCTAAATAAAAAAAGGCATTTGCCTGGCTCCGTTGAATTAATTAAGTGC
>JBDNGI010000173.1:0-3611 GCA_041689345.1 Halanaerobiales bacterium | reverse complement strand
CATAACACTTGGCTAATACATTCTTGCGCAGTGCTTTTATATTCACCCTAGCCACAACCTTACTACCTATTGATGCCTGAATTGGCACCTCAAACATCTGGCGAGGAATTAACTTTTTCAACTTTCTAGCCAATGTAAGACCCTTGCTCTCAGCGTTGTCGCTATGAACAACTATACACAATGCATCTACAAGCTCTCCACTCATAAGAATATCAAGTTTAACCAGGTCACTCTCTTTATAACCTAAAAATTCATAGTCAAGAGTAGCATAACCACGAGTTCTGGATTTTAAAAGGTCAAAAAAATCAGTAATCAGTTCACTCAATGGCATTTCATAGCTTAACTCTACCCTGTTTTCATCTATATACTGCATATCTTTGAAATCACCACGATTTTCCTGACAAAGTTCCATGGCCTGACCCACAAATTCATCAGGCAAATAAATAATTGCCATTACATATGGTTCTTCTATCTTATCAATTTCATTTACCTCCGGAAATTCCGCAGGATTCTCTATCTCCATAACTTCCTCATTAATATTAGTTATTCGATATTCTACACTAGGAGCAGTTATTACTAGATCAAGGTCATACTCCCTTTCCAGTCGTTCCTGAATAATCTCCATATGAAGTAATCCTAGAAATCCTACCCTGTATCCAAATCCAAGCGCCTCTGAGGTCTCTGGCTCAAAGGTCAAGGAAGAATCATTGAGTTGTAGTTTTCCTAAGGCATCATTTAATAGACCATAATCCGCATTATCTGTAGGATAGAGCCCACTAAAGACCATAGGTTTTACTTTCTTATATCCTGGCAAGGCCTCTGCAGCTGGGTTATCAGCGAGAGTTATAGTATCACCAACACGACAATTTTTTACATCTTTAACTCCAGCAATAATATAACCTACCTCACCAGCAGTAAGACTATTTGTTTTTTTCATATTAGGTTGGAAAATACCTACCTCATCAACCTCATATTTTTTGTTAGTCGCCATCATCTTAATATTTTGCCCAGGCTTTACCTGGCCGTCTACAATTCGAACATAGGCCACTACACCTTGATAGGTATCATAAAAGGAATCAAAAACTAGTGCACGTAAAGGCCTATCTATAGTATCATCAGGTTCAGGGATATGTTCAATAATAGCATCTAGCACTTCTTTTATCCCTCGTCCATCCTTAGCGCTGGCTAAAATAGCCCCCTCTACATCTAATCCAATATCCATTAACTGTTCTTTTACCCAATCTGGATTTGCGCTGGAGAGATCAATTTTATTTATTACTGGAATTATCTCTAGGTCATGCTCTAAGGCAAGGTAGATGTTAGCCAATGTCTGGGCCTCTACCCCTTGTGATGCATCTACTACCAATATCGCCCCTTCACAGGCGGCTAGGCTCCTTGATACTTCATAGGCAAAGTCAACATGGCCCGGTGTATCGATAAGATTAAGTTCATAATCTTTATAATCCAACCTAACGGCCTGGGCCTTAATGGTTATTCCTCTCTCTCTTTCCAGATCCATTTTGTCCAGGACCTGTTCCTGCATATCCCTTTCAGTAACTACTCCTGTATATTCCAAAAGCCTATCGGCTAGAGTTGATTTACCATGGTCAATGTGTGCAATTATGCAAAAATTACGTATGTGGTCGGTTTTCAACAGACTTCCTCCTTCTTTCTATACTATCATTTTTCTTTAACTATCTATGCTAGGTCTACCTTCTTACTATCCATAGAAGTGCCATTTCTATTACCTGCACTAATATTATCTCTCTTCTTCCACTAATTCTTAATTTATTATAACATTGACAGATATATTTATCAACAAATCTCAGCGTATCGTTTTATTAACAAGGGTCTGATTTAATAAAATAACAAATAAAGAAGAAATAATAACAATACTAATATAAGTTTCTTTTATCTTTATGTCTGATAAGCACTCCATTCCACCTCTGTTTATGATACGGTAATCTATTAATTTTTACTTTATACTACCTGCAGTAATACTATTTTCTTTTTCAGCATTAAATGTGTCTTTGCCCATACTAATGTATCTATCCTGTTTGGTGAATAATGTTAAATTATTGTCAAAATCCTTCTTCAGCTCTATATAAACATAAAAAATCCCCCTATAACTATTGCTATAAAGGGATAAGCAAAATGGTAGACCATCAGGGACTCGAACCCTGAACCCCCTGATTAAGAGTTATACCCCGTACTTTTAATCTAGTTGATTATAATCTCTTTAAGCCTAGTATAGCAAGGATTAGAAGCTGATTTTTAATTCAACTTCTAATACAGTATCATTTTATTTCATTAAATTTAGCTGTCGTAGCTGTCAAAATAGCTGTCAAAAAGTAATAGTTTAATCTATCTGTTTACCTTAAAGAGTACAGACATCCCTCTAATAAACACTAATAAACTTACTGTAAAAAATCTTTTTAATTATTACTAATATATGTTATAATAAATGCATAAAAATAAATGGGGCTGGTTATAATTAAAATAGATAATTTACCAGAGACTATCTATCATGGAACAATCTCTATACATAGAGATAACTTTGAACAAAAAGGGATTAATTTAAAACATGGGTTTAATTATGTAGATTTTGGGCCAGGATTTTACACAACAAGTAATCGTGAACAAGCTTTAACTTTTGCACAAAGAAAGGCTAAAAGGCATAACTTAAACCAAGAAAAAGGCAAAGAAAAAGATGATAATTTTGTACCACAATTTGCAAATCCCATGGTTATAATATATAATTTAAATATAGAAGAACTTTTAAAATTAAATGGTTTTTTATTTAAAAAACCAGATGCTAAATGGGGAGAATTTATTTTTAACAATAGACTAGGGGAAAAATATAGCATATCTGAATTCCATAATTTAGAAGGAAATCACGACTATGTTTATGGATGTATGGCTGATGCTGAAATTGCATTAGTAATACAAGACTACAAAGCTGGAGTAATTACTTATGATGAATTCACTATATTAATTGAACCTTATGACCAATATAGTCAAGATCAATTATCTTTTCATTCTAAGACTTCATTAAAATGTCTTGAAACGAAAGAATATAAGATTTTTCGTAAAGGTGGTGGTTGGCAGTGAAAAAATATGAATTAGAAAAAATTAACAAGATGAAAAAATATGTTATTAACAGTTTAGTTGCTGACTATCAATATGATAGCAAATTAGCTGAAAAAACTGTTGAGAATTCTGTATTTAGAAAATTGTTAGAAGAAGATACAGATTATGTATTTCACTATAGTGTTGACTATTGGGCTAAAGAAATCAACAATGAAATTCACTAAATTTTTATAATAATATAAAGCGTAAATATTATAATGCTGACAGAGAAAATTTTTCTGTCAGCATTATTTATTTATAGAATACCTTTATAAATGACTTATTATATGCTGCCTATGATATATTTGCTTAATACATTACTTCAAAGTTTAATTATAAAAGAACACCACTTTACAAGTTTTAGAGTATAATTTTACCAATAGACTTTGACAATAACTTTGAATTATTTTCTAATAATTTATTTTTAACGAATATTTAAGTATAACTTAGTAAACAAAAGATAAAGAGTGTATAGCTGAGAT
>JBDNGI010000172.1:0-10551 GCA_041689345.1 Halanaerobiales bacterium | reverse complement strand
TTACAGATAATTAAGTCAAAAGTATTGTGCATTCTATGATTATCATAGACAGATACATCAGGGAAAGCAGCTGTAAGATTAACGCCAACAGCTTGAGCATTGCTAGCTATAACCTTGATGGATTCCATCCAGTCAGTCCAACCACTAGGAACGATAACTTCAAGTTCAATTGGATCACCATTAGGTTGATCTCTCCAACCATCACCATCAACGTCTACATAACCAGCAACATCTAACATAGCGCTTGCTTTATCTGGATCATAATAGAAACCATATTCATCTACAACATCTTGGTCATAATACTCCATCCAACCTTCACCAAAAAGACCTGTAGGATTAGCTGGTTGAACAAGGCCACCATATACTCTATCTACAATAGTATCTTTGTTCATAGCGAAAGCCAATGCCCTTCTAAAGTTTTTATCATCCATTGGTTTTACGTTAGTATTCATGTAAAGATTAGCTGTATTCCAGGAAAGCATATATGGTTCTTCTTCATACCATGTTTCTAGACCAAAGGCAGCTTTTACTTTCTCTATACCGGGAATAAAGTTATTACTTAAATCAAGTTCACCTTTCATTAACATACCAAGAATAATGTTGTTACTAGTATTTACAAGGTCAACGATATATTTTGGTTTAGGAGTTCCGAAAACATCATTACCCCACCAATTATCATTTCTTACCCAAACCATTCTGTCCTGTCTTACAGAGTCATACATATAAGGACCTGTACCAACACCCTTAGCATTAGCTAAAGTCATTAAATCCTCTGAAGCAACTTCACTCCAAATATGTTCTGGAATCATCATACGCTGATATAATTCTCTATCCCACTCAGCATAATGTGGTTCACTAAAAGTAAATTTAACAGTATAATTATCTACTGCTTCTACTGAACTCATCCAATCCCATAATGGAGAATATGTTAGTGCATTATCTTTAGCTAATTGATAGGTAAAGACAATATCTTCAGCATTGAATTCTTCACCATCACTCCATGTTACACCTTTTCTTACTTTAAGTGTATAAGCATCATCAGATGTCCATTCTCCACTTTCAGCAAGATATGGGCGTAATTCATTTGTTAATGGACTATACATAAATAGATACTCATAATTTAGTCCACCAGTACCAGCAGCAGGATTACCATTCAATGGATTCCAGTTAGAAGGAGGTCCCCACATGGCACCAGAGACTACTAATGTTTCACTTCTGTCCATTTCTGCAGCAAATGAAACAGCACTAAAAGCTACAACCAACATAACGACTAAAAACAATTTTGAAAAGTTTCTCACAACAACACCCCTTTTTAATAATTGATTGTAAAATATATATATTCTCATAAATCTTAAAATAAGATTTATTACGAATAAGTTGTCATCTCCTTTTTTTCCTTAAATTATATTATAAAATTATACAAAATAAGGAAGTGACAATCCTTTTGTCAAGTTACAAGTTAAACAAAAATTATTACCTTATTATAATTTAAAAATAGTCATTACTAAAAACATATTTATATAACAAAGTATTTTAAATTAAACCAGTATATAATATTATATGAATTTTACTAAAGCGATTACGTAACTTTATAATAACGTAATTCAGAATAAATGTCAAGTCACACCTCATAACAATTTCTTCTCATTATTACAAGAATCATATATACTTTACATGTAAGTTATCTTGGATCATCTCCCATACTCGTTGGTAATATGCCTAGATAATGAAAATATGGAGAAGAACCGTTATCTTATAACACTTTAATAAAATAATTCTTTTACAAGTATATTATAGTATATATTTATTCAAATTTACAGTACTAATATTATCCATTTTACTTTATATATAATTTCTATCCAAGCAAAAAGATCCACTGTTATTTGACCAGTGGGTCTTTTTATAAACATGTTTATAAAATTTATATTTCTTATTACCAAAAAAGGTATTATCTCTTAGAGAACTGTGGAGCTTTACGGGCTTTCTTGAGTCCGTATTTTTTTCTCTCTTTCATTCTTGGATCCCTAGTCAACATACCTGCTTTTTTTAAGTCCTTACGATAATCCTGGTCAACTTTCAATAAACCACGAGAAATTCCATGTCTTATAGCACCAGCCTGGCCAGATAAGCCTCCTCCTTGTACGTTAACTATAACATCAAGTGTATTTAATGTATTTGTAAGTTCTAGTGGAGTCTTTAAGTCCTTTATTAAAGTATCTCTTCCAAAATAATCATTTACATCTTTTTCATTTACAACAATTTTACCACTACCGGGAAGCAATCTAACACGTGCAACAGATTTTTTCCTTCTACCAGTCCCCCAGTATTGTACATCAACAGCCATTTATTTTCCTCCTCTCCAATAAGTCAGCTAATATTATTCTAATAATCCAGTTCTTTTGGTTGCTGGGCCTGATGAGGATGTTCTGGTCCCGCATATACTTTCAATTTACTAAACACTTGGTCTCCCAATTTATTATGTGGTATCATACCTTTTACTGCTTTTTTAATAATAAATTCAGGCTTTCTTTGAACAAGTTTACCATAGCTCATTTCTTTTATTCCACCTGGAAAACCACTATGACGATAATACTTCTTTTGATCCCATTTTTTACCTGTCAGATGAATTTTTTCAGCATTTATTACAATAACAAAATCACCAGTGTCAACATGGGGAGTATAAGTGGGTTTATGCTTCCCTCTTAACACTTTAGCGATTCTAGTTGCTAGACGCCCAAGAGTTTTGTCAGTGGCATCTACTACATACCATTGACGATCAACTTCGCTTGTTTTTGCCATATAAGTCGACATAACTATTCCTCCTTTATAAAAAAATATATATATCAAATTGTGGTAACGGGGCAAATTTAAAAAACAACAAATAATTAAAATAAAACATACGAATTCACTGTAAAGTTTATTATATTATTACTGATTTGTCAAGGTTTATTAACAATTTTAAAAATAAATTATTAATAATAAACTTCAAGTAGAGATAAACCTTGGGCGGGAGCAGTAAAACCAGCTTTACTTCTATTTTTAGAAGAAATAATCTTTTTTATATCAGCAATCTCTATTTTACCCATAGATAGTTCAATTAATGTACCCATTATAATCCTGACCATATTATATAAAAAACCATCACCTTTTATTTCAAGCCATATCTCTCGGTCTTTCTCAATTACTTCTATTGATTCTATAGTCTTAACTGTATTTTTTGCAGCACATCCAGAGGCCTGAAAAGAGGTAAAATCATGAGTCCCTATAAAATATTTACAAGCTCTTTCTAATAAACTTATATCAATATCATGCATATAATAATAAACATAATTGCGAACAAATACTGAAGGTAACTTTTGATTGTATATCCTGTATCTATACTTCTTAGCACAAGAATCATATCTAGCATGGAAATCTAATCTTACTTCTTCAGCCTTTTTACAAATAATATCATTAGGTAATAATCTATTTACGGCTGCAGGTACTCTTTCAATAGGTATAACAACATCTAAAATACAATTTGCTACTTGCCCCATTGCGTGAACACCAGCATCAGTCCTGCTCGCCCCCTGTACTTTAACAGGCTTTTTGTTTATTTTTTTAAAAGCCTTCTGCAGTTTTCCTTGTACAGTAAACTCTGTATTTTTCTGTATCTGCCAACCACTATAATTTGTACCATCATATTCAAGGGTTAATTTTATATTTTGCATAGATACCTCCGATAAACTACAGGAAAGATATAAAAACGGCAAATGTTATGGTAAAAGTAATGGCAATATAGTCTCGACCCTCTACTTTAAGTTCATGAAGGCGCGTACGTCCTTCACCACCATGATAACACCTTGATTCCATGGCTAATGCCAGGTCATCAGCTCTTCTAAAAGCGCTTATAAATAAAGGCACTAATAAAGGAATTAAATTTTTAGCCCTTTTAATTATATTTCCGCTTTCAAAATCAGCTCCACGGGCCATCTGTGCTTTCATTATTTTTTCAGCTTCTTCCATTAAAGTTGGTATAAAACGTAAAGCTATAGTCATCATCATAGCTAATTCACTGGCAGGAACCCCAAACCTCTTTAGAGGACTTAGTATATATTCAATACCATCTGTTAATTGTAAAGGGGAGGTAGTAAGAGTTAATAAAGATGTAAACATGATTAATAATAATATTCTAGTAACCATAAATAAGCCAGTAAAAAGCCCCTCTTCCTCTATACTAATAAACCGCCACTGCCAGACAACATCTCCACCTTTAGTTAAAAAAATATGAAGTATTAATGTAAAAGTAACCAAAAAGAATATAGGTTTAAGTCCCTTCAATATCCTTAACACTGATATTTGTGATAAAAGAACAACTAATAATACAAATAAAAAAAATACAGCAAAGCCTATAAAACTACCTATAAAAAAAAGTGCAGTTATCATTAAGACAGTAATTAAAATCTTGATACGTGAATCGAGGTTATGAACAATTGAGTTTCCAGCAATATATTGCCCTATAGTAATATCCTTTAACATTTTTCATACCCCCTCAATTCCCCGGCTATTTCTTTAATAGCTTGATCAAGAGTAAATAAATTAGTCCTAACATTATAACCTTTATTCTTTATCCGCCATAATATCTCGGTAATCTCAGGTAAATCAAGACCTAATCCCCTAATTTCTTCAACATTACTAAAAACACTCTCAGGGGTATTATCAAACTTAATTTTACCCTTACTCATAACAATAACTCGACTTGATAGACGAGCTATTTCCTCCATTCTATGAGATATTAAGATTATAGTCATACCAACATCATGATGGAGAAATTCCAGTAATTTAAGCAACTGTAAACGACCCTGTGGATCCAATCCTGCAGAAGGTTCATCTAATATCAACACCTGGGGCTTCATAGCAAGAACACCTGCAATGGCAACCTTACGTTGTTGTCCTCCGCTAAGATTGAACGGTGATCGTTCCTTAAATGACTCAAATTTTAGACCAACTAATTCTAAGGATTCTTTTACTCTTCTAGCCACTTCTTCTTCAGGCAGATCAAGATTTCTTGGACCAAAAGCAACATCATTGTAGATTGTTTCTTCAAAAAGTTGATGTTCAGGATATTGAAAGACCAGACCTATTTTTTGTCTGATCTGCTTCAAATTTCCTTTTTTACTTGTAATATTAACACCATCTATAGTTACATTTCCCGCTGAAGGCGATATTAACCCATTAAAAAGTTGAACAAGAGTAGATTTACCTGAGCCTGTATGGCCTACAAGACCTATAAACTCATTATCTTTTACAAGAAGATTTATATTATCAAGGGCTTTAATCGGCTGTCCTTGATTATATATATGAGTAACATTTTTCAGTTCTATTAACATAAGTTATTCACCAACTCATCAATAGACAAAACTTCTGGTAAGTCTATGCCTAATTCCCTTAACTGATTTGCTAATTCTACTACTACCGGAACATCTAATTCAACATCTTTTAGATCCTCGATGTTTTTAAATATTTCAGCAGGAGTACCTTCTTTCATAATAGATCCTTGATACATAACTATAACTCTATCAGCCTGTATAGTTTCTTCCATAAAATGTGTAATATGAACTATTGTAATACCTTTCTCCTTGTTTAGATAATGGATAGTATCCATTACCTCTTTTCTCCCCTGAGGATCAAGCATGGCTGTGGGTTCATCAAGAACGATACACTCTGGTTCCATAGCAATTATACCCGCTATAGCAACTCGTTGTTTCTGACCACCTGAAAGATTATGTGGTGGGTGATCTTTATATTCTTCCATCTCAACCAATTTAAGGGAATTATTAACCCGCTCTCTAATCTGACGACTTGGAATACCCAGATTTTCGGGTCCAAAGGCAACATCATCTTCCACCCGTGTAGCAACCAATTGGTTATCTGGATTTTGAAAAACCATCCCTACTTTCTGCCTGATATTAAGTATATTTTCATCATCGGCAGTGTTCATACCATCAATTAATACTTCACCAGATGTAGGTAACAATAGTACATTTAATAATTTTGCAAGGGTAGATTTGCCAGAACCATTACCACCAATTATAGCTATAAACTCACCAGAATCAACTGATAAATTAATATTTTTTAATGCTGGTTTTTCTAATTCATCATAGCTAAAATCTACCCCTTTAATATTTAATAGGGTCATTTTATAACACGCCCTCTTATCCTATTCAACCAATTCAATTATTGCTAATTCGGTTGCATCACCGCGGCGGGGATACATTCTAAATATTCTAGTATAACCACCGGGCCTATCTGTAAATCTAGGGGCAATTTCATCAAATAATTTTCTTGCCACCTTTTCATCCTTAACTACCTTTAAAACCTTACGTCTAGAAGCAAGATCATTCGTTCTAGCAGTCGTAATCAGTTTCTCAGCTAATGGGCGTAGCTCTTTAGCTTTTGATATGGTAGTTTCAATACGCTCATGTCGAAAAAAATCAGTCAACATATTATTAAACATCGCTTTACGATGAGAGGTGTTTTTATTTAACTTTCTCTGTGGCATATCAGTTATCCCTCCTTTTTTTAAATCTCAGGTTCTTTTAAATCTAATTCTAAATCATCCAGTTTTTCAATAATTTCATGGAGTGATTTTTTTCCAAGATTCCTTACTTTCATTAAATCTTCTTCTGTTTTACTATTTAATTCTCCTACGGTATTGATACCCGCACGCTTTAAACAATTAGAAGAACGAACAGATAACTCTAGTTCTTCTATAGTTGTATCAAGGACTTTATCTTTTTCTTCTTCTTCTTTTTCGACCATTATCTCTACATCATTTACTTCATCAGTAAGGTTTATAAATAAACCAAGATGCTCTACCATAATTTTAGCGGAAAGACTTACCGCATCTTCTGGAGATATACTTCCATTTGTATATACCTCTAAGATTAAGCGGTCATAGTCAGTAACTTGACCAACCCTAGTATTTTCAACCTTAAAATTTGCTCTTGTAATTGGACTAAAAGAAGAATCTATTGGAATAAGTCCAATAACTTTATTAAAGTGTCCTTGATTTTCCTCAGCAGTCATGTATCCTCGACCACGTTCAACAGTTGCTTCCAATAGTAATTTACCATCATTTTCAAGGGTAGCAATATGATGTTCGGGATTAACAAATTCAATGTCACCTGATGTTTTAAAATCACCGGCAGTTATAACCCCTTCACCTTCACAATTAAGCGTGATTTTTTCAACTTCTTCACCAGTGTACTTAAGTACAACCCCTTTTAAATTCAGTATAATTTCAGTAACATCTTCAACCACACCAGTAACTGTTGAAAACTCATGTCTAACTCCTTCAAATTTGACAGAGCTTATAGCAGCACCGGGTAAAGATGATAACAAAATACGACGCAACGCATTACCAAGGGTTATACCATATCCCCTTTCCAATGGAGCTACTTCAAATTTACCTAACAGTTCATCACTTTCTACTAACTCTACACGTGGTTTCTCAATTTCTATCATTAATAAAATACCCCTCCTTTATGTTAGAAGGAAAACTAATATTATCTTGAATAAAACTCAACAATCAAATGTTCTTCTACTGGATAGTCAACATCATCTCTTGTTGGTAATGCTAATATTTTACCCTCAGCATTATCAATATTTAAACTAAGCCATTCTGGAACAGTAATCTCAGAATTATATTCAAATACCTCTTTAAAACGAGTTGATTTACTACTAGATTCCTTAACAGCAATAACATCATCTACATCTACCTGATAAGATGAAATATTAACCTTTCTACCATTTACCTGAATATGACCATGTAGTACAAACTGCCTTGCTTCATTACGTGAAGTAGCAAAACCCAGTCTATAAACAACATTGTCAAGCCTTCTTTCTAATAATTGTAAAAAGTTTTCACCTGTTACTCCTGGCATATTTTCAGCCATTTCAAAATAACGACGATATTTTTTTTCTAATATCCCGTATATTTTTCTAACTTTCTGCTTTTCCCTAAGTTGCATTCCGTATTCCGACTGTTTTACTCTTCTACCCTGACCATGTTCACCAGGTGCATAAGGGCGACGTTCAATAGCACATTTATCAGTATAACAACGTTCTCCCTTTAGGTACAGTTTCTCTCCTTCGCGGCGACAAATTCTACAAACAGAACCACGATATCTTGCCATTTTTACACCTCCAATTTCATTATAAACAATTTCTACTATTTTTAAACACTAATATTTTATACACGGCGTCTTTTTGGTGGACGACAACCATTATGTGGTATAGGAGTGACATCTTTTATTAAACTTACGTTTAGTCCAGCTGCCTGAATTGACCTAATAGCAGATTCCCTACCAGAACCAGGACCTTTAACATATATCTCTACTTCTTTAACACCTTGATCCATTGCCTGTTGTGCAGCATCCTCTGCTGCAATCTGTGCAGCAAAAGGGGTGCTCTTACGAGAACCTTCATATCCTACCTTGCCAGCACTGGACCAGGCAATTACATTCCCATTACCATCTGATATAGAGATAATTGTATTATTAAAGGTAGACCTAATATGAGCCTGACCTTTATCTATATTACGCTTAATCTTCTTTTTTCTTTTGGCTTTAGTACCTTTCTTAGCCTTAACCATAAAATTACCTCCTTTTAGTCTTATTCTTTACTTCTTCTTACACCAACAGTTCTCTTAGGGCCTTTACGTGTACGAGCATTAGTCTTAGTACGTTGTCCCCTAACTGGTAGACTTCTTCTATGTCTCAGACCTCGATAAGCACCAATATCCATTAATCGTTTAATATTACCCCTTACTTCACGTCTAAGATCACCTTCAACCTGAAACTTATCTATTTCTTCTCTTAACTTAGAAATTTCAGCTTCAGTTAAGTCCTTTACTCTGGTATCACGGTTAACTCCTGTTAAATCCAGGATCTTTTGTGATCTTGAACGTCCTATACCATAAATATATGTCAAACCAACTTCAACTCTTTTATTACGCGGAAGATCAACACCTTCAATACGTGCCAATTCATTTCACCTCCATAGATATCTTTTCTCATATTTACAGCAAACACTTAATTTGCCTACTGTGAGTGGATTTATCCTTACTAATCTTATTAGATGTAAGAAAAAAATAAAATTTTAACTTAAAAATACAAGAAGCAACTTACAACTAACTATATATTAAAATATACATTTATCCCTGACGTTGTTTATGCTTGGGGTTTTCACAGATAACCATTACTTTACCTTTGCGCCTGATAACCTTGCATTTATCGCAGATAGGTTTAACAGATGGTCTTACCTTCATCTTACATCACCCCTTTTTATTAATTAATAATTATTATTTGACAAATGTCAATTAGAGTGTAACGCTCTAGCCCTCTAAATACATGCTACTTCTTATGACGATAAGTTATTCTACCCCTACTCAAATCATAAGGGGATAGTTCCACAGTAACTGTATCTCCAGGTAGTATTCTAATATAATTCATCCTCATTTTACCAGAAACATGAGCAAGTACCTTATGGTCATTTTCCAATTCAACTCTAAACATCGCATTTGGGAGTGGTTCCACAACTGTTCCCTGTACTTCAATGGGTTCCTCTTTAGCCATAGAGTTTAATAGCCTCCTCGTTTTTCGTACTGATAATTCTTAATAAATCTCTTTATATCCTCATTACGAATCCTTTTTTTATCTTTTAACCAAATTGAAAGTTCTTCAATAATATCTCCCGTAAATCGAAGGTGTTTTATGTTTTTACGTTTGGGATGTTCAACACGTCGAGCATCACCATCAGCAAGCCTGACATAATTATTTTTTTCTATGTCAACAATAATATAATGTTTTCCTATATCTCTTCCTGATTTTGAAATAACTAGTTCACCCAGTTTATAGCAGGATGGCATATTGATTCACTCCTGGATATTATATCACAATTTTAAAGATCAATACAAATAATACTATATTATACTAAGAATCTCAGGGCCTTTATCAGTAATTGCTATGGTGTTTTCATAATGAGAAGAAAGTTTACCATCAACAGTGACCACTGTCCATCCATCTTCCAATGATTTAACCTTAAAAGTTCCAGCATTAATCATAGGTTCAATAGCCAGGGCCATACCTATCTTTAAGCGAGGACCTCTATTAGATGGACCAAAATTTGGTATTTGAGGTGCTTCGTGCATCTGTCTACCAATACCATGACCCACATAGTCCCTTACAACTGAAAAACCTTGGGTTTCTGCATATTTTTGGATTTCATAAGATATATCTGTTAATCTATTTTCAAGAGTGGCTTTTTCGATACCCTTGTAAAAAGACTTTTCAGTTACTCTAATTAGATTATCAGCTTCTTCAGAGGTTTTCCCTACAGCAAAAGAACGGGCTGCATCACCATGAAAACCTTCATAATATGCACCTATATCAAGGCTGACAAGATCTCCTTCATTAAGAATGGTTCTTTTACTGGGAATCCCATGTACAACTTCATCATTAACAGAGACACATACTGAAGCAGGATAGCCGTGATAGCCTTTAAAAGAAG
>JBDNGI010000171.1:0-6807 GCA_041689345.1 Halanaerobiales bacterium | reverse complement strand
GGTATCGGCTTATATATATGTTTTGCAGCCAAAAAAGCAACTCCTAAACCCAATATAGCCAGTAAGATATAAAATAGAACTGAAAAGACAAGCACACTCTGTAAATTATTACTGCTTAGATCCCCAGGTGTTATATATATAATTTAATTCATTTTTTCTTAATATTGTTAGTATTGATTTGGCTATACCCCTTTGTCTGGACGTTATCTACTTCTTTAAAGACTTCAGCACAAATGTGGGAAGGCGGTACGAATTTGATACCGCAACCATGTTGTCCAGGGGAGGCCTTTGAGAGGTCAATGATAGCAGTGTCTTTCTATGCTCGGGCAGTTGGTTCAGATAAAATCAATGGTCTTAATTATGTAGAAAAATGGCAGCAGGGGCTTAATTACATTACAGATCCGGCTTCATCAGGATACTGGGATAGCTTGGGAGACTATTCGCCCATTGGTTCACAGATCGCCACAGCTATTTTATTGGCTCGAGAGTATTTCTGGGATCCCTTAAGTGATCATCAGAAAGAGAATGTTGCCAGTTTTTTAGATAAGTCTGCTAGAAATGATTCCTATGATAACAATCACTATCTCTTCCATATGATACCACTTGTTCTGGTTGAAGAGGCTGGTATTGAGTCAAATCGTCCTGCACTGGAGGCGATGTTTGAACGCTGTTTGAACTGGTATCGTGGTAATGGTTGGTTTATTGATGGGGCGAATAAGGCCTATGATTGGTATAATAATCATGGGTTCCATCTCTATATGCAGATGCTATATTATTTTGATGAAGATATAAGAAGTAAATATGGTCGAGAAATAAGGAAGATTAGCAAGGCATATTTGAAGAACTATCCATTATTATTTGATAAAAATGGTTATGCCTTACCTCAGGGGAGATCACTTTCCTATAGATTTGTAAATTTATCCCCTATTGGATGGATGATAGCTAATGAGATGTGGTCTCCTGAACTGGGATTAGCCCGTGGGATGGTAGATCGTACCCTGAAGTTATTTTTTGATAATAATTGTCTTGATGAAAATGGTTTATTAGCACCTGGATATTTTGCTGAAAACAAAAAATTGAAAGAGGATTATCTTGATTATGGGGCTCAATACTTTGCCTGTCATGGTTTTTCCAGTCTGCTTTTACCAGAAAGTCATCAGTTCTGGCAGGTAGAAGAAAAGGATATTAGTACTGGTACAGCAGTACTTGAGCATGGGGCTGTATTGAAGAAGTCTCCAGCCAGAGGTGTTAGGCTTTATAATATAAATAATGCCTTCAATGGTGATAGATGGCAGAGATCGATAAAATATTATCAACACTCTTATTCAACTCAGACAGGTATTTTTCTTGTAGGGGATGGTAATGATGAGTACCCTAACCAGAGTGGTATATCAACAGATGGGGAAAATTGGATATATCGTAAAGATCCACGTAAATTGAAAACTAGTGAGAAACACTGTATTAGCAGTTGGGATATAGAGTTAGAAAATGAGTATAGGTGTTTTATGACAACTCATCACCTTTTATTTGAAGATGGTGAAGTCTACATCATTTACCATAATGCAGCAGTACCATTATTTATAAGATTTTCTGGTATTGCTGCATTAGATAATGGAGATACCTATTCTGTTCTGGAGAAACTCTCTGGCCCAGAGGGTAATATTTCCTTAATAGCAGCAGGAGAAGATATATATCATAATCGTCCTGGTAGCTATCCATTATGGCAGTCAAATAATAAGTTGAGGCCATTAGTTCCTGTGATTTTTAAAGTAGATGCCGGCTTAAGAGGGAATCAAAGTAAAGAGAAGTTATTCTGCCGGCAGAAAAATAATAATTATATAATAACATGGGGAGAAGAGGAGATAGAAGTAACACTCCCAGGCCCTGTTTCTAGATATTGATAATACAACCTTCGGAGTTCTTATATTTTCCAGGTTAGCCATTTGCTGAATGAACATTATAACAAACTCTTCGATCTTACTTTATTATAGCCTGGAAGAGGAATGGGGAATTAGCTTTTTTCAGTGAATGAAGTGCTTCTAAATTTTCTTTTTTATTACGCATTGACAATTTAGAAATTAGGTCATCGAGACCGTCATGGCTAACCGGGCTTTAAGCGTATTTTATCTCTGAAGTTGAGTTAATAATAAATTAATAGAGGTGTGTAATAATGAAATTATCATATAGTACATTAGCCTGCCCTGATTGGGATATAAAGAGAATTGTAGAGTATGCCTCAGAAAATGAATATGATGGGGTAGAGTTAAGGGGTAAGGCCCCTCATATAAGTAAAGAATATAATCAAGCAGAGCGTCAGGAATTGAGGAAATTATTTTTAGAACACAACCTTGAGATACCATGTGTGACAGCTTACTCAAGATTTAATAATGATGATCTTGAAATAAGGCGGCAAAATGTTGAAGAATTAAAGGAAATAATTGAGCTAGCTTCAGATGTGGGTGCTCCTTATGTAAGAACTTTTGGCGCTGATGCTGATAATCCATTTGATTTAGAGCAGGTAATTGACTGGATTGCTGAGGCCTTTGATCAAGTAGATGAATTTGCAGGTGAAAAGGGTGTAAAGGTATTATTGGAAACCCATGATGTTTTAAGTAAAGGTAAAGAAGTAAAAAAAATATTTGAAAGAAGCCAGACTGAAAACTGTGGTATACTCTGGGATGTTGCTCATTCAATTAGGGCCGGAGAAGATATTGTGACTACAATGGATTATTTAAATAAATATATATATCATATACATTTCAAAGATTGGCTTAGCTTTTCTGAAGAGCGGGAAGAGCATTATGTTTTATTAGCTGCCGGATTATTACCATTAGCAGATTTATTACAATTGCTTAAGGTAAGAAATTATCAGGGTTATCTTTCACTTGAATGGGAAAAAACCTGGCATCCGGAGATAGAAGAGGCAGATATAGCAATAAAACAATATGCTATGAAGATGTGCCAGTATATGAAAAAATTAGATATTTAGCTTTTAGCAGAATCATATAACTAACCCCAATCTGATTGGGGTTTATATAGTTTGCTGTAGGATATTGTGTTTAATCGCTTATGTGAGGAGATGAATGAGATGAGTAATGTTATAATAGAAAATTGTAATGAAGATACGATAGAGGGTTCATTAGATAAATTGCTAGTAAGATTAGGTGGATTAAATAATTATGTATCTAAAGGAGATAGGGTTTTTATTAAACCAAATATGTTTCTAAATGAAAAGCCTGAAACCGGACGGACTACCCATCCCGGTCTGGTTTTGGCACTATCAAAAAGGCTACATGAATTAGGTGCTGTAGTTTCAGTAGGTGAGCGTAATGGTAATTTAGAAACTATATTTAAGGATTATGGGTACCAGGATATCTATAAATATGCTAAAGTAGTAAATCTTGATGATCAAGAATTTGTATTAGTAGATCCTAGACCGGGAAATTACGTTATTAATTTCCCACTTCCTATAGCGAAGGTAGTTGTTGAAGCTGACTTTATTATTAATATGCCTGGTCTCCGTACCCATGTCTTGACAAACATGTCAAATGCCTTGAAAAATGTAATGGGTTTTTTGCCAAGAAATATCACTAGACTGGTACATTTAGCTGGCCTGGATGAAGCGATTGTTGATTTAAACAGAACGATAAATGTTGATTTAATAATGACTGATGCTATATATTCTCTACAGGGTAGTTTCCCGGCAAATGGTGGTCAAGCCTTGAAAACTGATTTTATAATGGCTTCAACTGATTCTGTTGCCTTAGATACAGTAGCTGCCAAGATAATTGGCTACCAGGCTGAAGATATAAATCCTGTTGTATTGGCAGCCCAGGCTGGATTAGGAGAGATGGATATAGATAAGATTAGTATAGATGGGGAATTGATTGAACAAGACTTTGATTTACCGAAAAGGGCAGATTATGAAGGGGAATATAAGGATCGCTTAAACATATATTCTGATAGTGCCTGTGAGAGGTGTAGACGGGCATTAGCAAATGGAATATTTGCTTTTTATCAGGAAAATGATGTAGAAAGCCCTGAACTCCTTAAGGAAATCAACTTAATCACAGGGAACAGTTATCCAGGGGAACTTAATGGGGATTTTAATTTAATTTATGGTAATTGTGCCAAGGTATATTTTGGCAAAGGGATTTTTGAGCCAGGATGCCCGCCATTGACAGGAGCAGTTAAAAAAAGAATAAAAGAGTTCTATGATGGATTAAAAAAGGATTAGAGATCTAGTGAGCTGACTTTTTATTAAATAATGTAATAAGTCTTGAAAAAGCAGTGGAAATTAGATAATATTAGAACTAATTATGAAAACGGTACTAGCTTACCAAAAAGACGGGAAATTGACGTTTAAGTATCCAAGTGGAGATCAAAGAATTAATTAAGGTATTAGGGGGGAGATTATGATTACTAAAAGTAAACCTATTGTAGTTGTGGGGAGTTCAAATGTAGATTTTACCATGAAGATGGAGAGATTACCTAAAGTTGGTGAATCGGTAACTGACGCTCAATTTATGCAAACATATGGTGGTAAAGGGGCTAATCAGGCTGTTGGTGCCGTTAGAGCAGGGGGGAATGTTTATTTTATCAATTGTGTGGGAGATGATAATTTTACAGTATCAATGTTGGAAAATTATCAGAATGATGGAATTAACATTGATTATGTCTTTAAGGAAGAAGGTATTTCCAGTGGTACTGCTTTGATTATGGCTGGTGAGAGTGGCGATAATTACTTATCTGTTGCACCTGGAGCAAATTATAAATTAACCCCTGAACGTATTGATCAAACCGGTGATTTAATTAAAGAAGCAGGGATTATTATTCTGCAATATGAGATACCTGCAGAAACAATTAAATGTGTTATTGATAAAGCAAATGAGAATAACATACCAGTGCTCTGGAATTTTGCGCCTGCAAGAAAATTCGATTTTTCATATTTTAAGAAAATCAATACTCTTGTCGTTAATGAAAGTGAAGCAGAATTTATTACTGGAAATAAAATTGAAAGTATTGGTGATGCACGGGTTGAAGCTTGTAAGATCTTAGAGAAAGGTCCAAAAAATGTAATTATTACCCTGGGTAAAGCAGGTTCTTATTTGCTCAATGAGAAAGAAGAAATAGTTATTCCAGCTTTTAATGTAAAGGCAGTAGATACAACAGCTGCTGGAGATATCTTTTGCGGTGCATTTGCTGTAGGTATAGTTGAAGGGAAACCAGTTAAAGAGGCTTTAAGATTCGCCACTGCAGCCTCTGCCATAAGTGTTTGTAAGATGGGTGCTCAACCATCAGCTCCATATAGGGAGGATATTGAAAACTTCTTAGAGGAACATAAAATTATTAAGGGAGGAAGATATTAAGGATTGCTATAGGGTGTGACCATGCTGCAATAGAGTTAAAACAAAAGATAATAAATTATCTAAATCATTTATAGAATATAGAGATTATGGGTGTTTTACCTCAGAGAGAACGGATTATCCTATATATGGAGAAAAGGTGGCCAGGGCTGTAGCCGAAGGAGATTGTAATAAGGGACTTTTATTTTGTGGGACTGCTGTAGGTATTTCACTGGCAGCAAATAAAGTAAATGGTATCAGGGCAGTTGTCTGTAGTGATATGTATACTGCAGAACTTTCTAGGAAGCATAATGATACAAATATATTATCACTCGGATCTCGTGTTGTCACATTTGAAAGGGCAAAAATGATAATCGATATCTGGCTTAATACTAATTATGAAGGCGGTAGACATGGGAAGAGGCTTGAAATGATATCCAGTATTGAAGGGAGAAGATAAAATTGAACAAAAGAAATATTAAAGTAGCACCATCTTTAATGTGTTGTAATATATTAAAGCTTCAGCCAGAAATAGAGATGCTTGAAGAAGCTGGTAGTGATTTTTTTCATATTGATGTTATGGATGGTCATTTTGTTAACAACTTTGCTATGAATGGCTATGAAATTAAGCAGATTAAAGAGGTAACTGATGTTCCTCTTGATCTGCATCTAATGATAGAAAGCCCTGGAAGATATGTAGGGTATTTTGCTGAAGCAGGAGCAGATATAATAAATGTACATCTGGAGACATGTGTACATATTAATAGAACCTTACAAAAAATCAAGGAATATGGTTTGAAGGCTGGTGTTGCAATAAATCCAGGAACTTCTCATTTGTTGTTGGAACCTATACTTGATTATCTTGATTATATTACAATAATGGCGGTTAATCCTGGCTTTGCTGGACAGAAATTTATACCTGCTACAGTAAAAAAAGTAGAGAGTCTACATAAATTGCTAAAAAGAAATGGTTTTACAGATATTGAAATAGAAGTAGATGGTAATATATATATAGATACAATTCCCCCACTATACTCTGCTGGAGCTAATATTTTTGTTGCAGGAACTTCTGGTTTATTTTATGGTGATATGAATTATAAAGAAAACATCGCCAGGTTAAGGGACTGTATTAAAGTAGTCTAATATAGAGAGGGGGGCATGATAGCATATTAATATCTTCATGGTGACTATAAATTATTAAAAATGTTACTTGTATAATTTATTTCACATCGTCCAGCTTAACAGATGATTTTTATCAGTGATAGAACGGGTCACCCCAATCTCTTTCTAAAAGATCTGAAAACTAATCAGACAAAACAACTTACCGAATTGTAGCCAAGAAAGCCTCGCCCTTGAATTAGGGCGGGAATGAATTGGCTATTTTAATTTTTTAGTCAATCTAAAAATTAAAATTTATCTTTATGTTCTTTAAAAAGTAATTCTAGAGCTTCATCAAACAGTT
>JBDNGI010000170.1:0-3669 GCA_041689345.1 Halanaerobiales bacterium | reverse complement strand
TGTTATCAATTGTATTTTTTAGTTCGTTAATTTGTAAAACAATATTGAATTGCATTACAAAGACAATCGACATTCATCCAGAGGGCAAGCCCCTCTGTTTTTCTCCCGATAAGTTCTATAACTATTAAGAAAAAATTAGGAAAAAGTCCCTTCCAAAAGGAAAGGACTTTTTCCGAATGCACTTTATAAGCTAAAACAAGATATACTATTATCTAGGCACTTTCTTCTTTCTCGTCTATTCTTACTAGTTCAGGCTCAGTATTCTCTTTAATGACCTGTTCATTAATTATACACTTGTTAACATTTGTCTCTGAAGGCAGATCATACATTATGTCTAGAATAGCCTCTTCAACTACAGCTCTTAAACCCCTTGCTCCCGTATTACGAGAGAGGGCTTTCTGGGCAATTGCAGATAGGGCAGTTTCAGTAAATTCTAGTTCAATATCATCCATCTCAAAGAACTTGATGTATTGTTTTATCAATGCATTTTTTGGCTTTGTAAGAATCTCTATCAAATCACTCTCAACAAGTTCATTAAGGGTAACTATCAATGGTAAACGTCCTATGAATTCCGGAATTAATCCATATTTTAATAAGTCTTCAGGTAAAATATTTTTTAATATTTTACCTATATTCTTGTCAGACTTACTTTTTATTTCAGCTCCAAAACCCATAACTTTATTACTTATCCTTGATTTTATAACTTTATCAAGCCCACCAAATGCACCACCAGCAATAAACAATATATTAGTAGTATCTATCTGAATAAACTCTTGATGTGGGTGTTTTCTGCCCCCCTGTGGAGGAACACTTGCCACGGTACCTTCCAGTATTTTCAACAGGGCTTGCTGTACACCTTCTCCAGAAACATCCCTGGTAATAGATGGATTCTCTGATTTACGTGCTATTTTGTCAATCTCATCTATATATATGATACCTCTCTCTGCCTTTTCAACATCATAATCAGCAGCCTGGATAAGTTTCAATAATATGTTTTCAACATCTTCCCCCACATAACCTGCTTCTGTTAGAGAGGTAGCATCTGTTATTGCAAAAGGTACATTGAGTACCCTGGCCAATGTCTGTGCCAGAAGTGTCTTACCACATCCTGTTGGTCCTACCATCAGAATATTACTCTTCTGTAATTCAACATCATCAATCTTCATATCTGAATTTACGCGCTTATAATGATTATAAACAGCTACAGCCAATGACCTTTTGGCCCTTTCCTGTCCTATTACATATTGATCTAATGTCTTTTTTATTTCCCTAGGTTTAGGGACATTCTCTAAATCAAGATCCAAATCATCATTTAATTCTTCTTCAATAATTTCATTACACAATTCAATACATTCATCACATATATATACCCCAGGACCAGCAACTAATTTGCGAACCTGCTCCTGTGATTTACCGCAAAAAGAACATTTTAGCTGGCCCTTCTCATCTCCAAATTTAAACAATTTATATCACCTCTTAATAAGGTTAGTTTATTAACTTAATTCATTTCTAACCATAACACTGTCTATTATACCATATTCAACGGCTTCCTCTGCTGACATAAATTTATCACGTTCAAGATCTTCACGAATTTTATCTATATCTTGACCAGTGTGTTTACTTAATATTTCGTTTTGGATCTCTCTAATTCTTACTAATTCTTTAATATGAATCTCTGCCTCAGTTGATTTACCTTGTGCTCCACCAGAAGGTTGATGAACCATTATTCTGGAATATGGTAGGGCATATCTCTTTCCTTTGGTACCTGCAGCTAATAATAATGCGCCTGCACTTGCTGCTTGACCCATACATATTGTTGATACATCTGATTTAACATGTTGAATAGTATCATACATTGCCAAAGCAGCAGTAGCAGAACCACCAGGACTATTGATATATATATATATATCCTTATCGGGGTTGTCTGCATCCAGGAATAACAACTGGGCAATTATTGTATTTGCCAGTTGGTCTGATACCTGATCACCTAAAATTATTATTCTATCCTTCAATAACCTTGAATAAATATCATACGAGCGTTCACCGCGATTTGTCTGTTCAACTACATATGGAACTAAAGCCATTTATATCCCCCTCCTCTAAAATCATTATTCCCTCATTATATTATATTTAAACCTGTAGGCAATAATTTATTCATAAATTATTTATTTTCTTGTAAAAAACTTATAACCTTTGTAATTAACATACTATGAACCAATCCATCTAATTGACCATTCATCTGTAATTCCTCAGGCTTACGTTCACTACCTTCAGTCATTTCTTCCACTCTACTATTTACTTCTTCATCACTTACTTCAATTCCTTCTTTTTTTGCAATAGCTTCCAGTACAAGATTGCTTTTTGCCCTTTGCTCAGCATCTTCGCGATTTTCTGAACGCCAGCTGTCTTTATCAGTTCCTAGATACTGTAGATATTGATCAACATTTATACCCTGCTGAGATAGACTATACTCCATATTTTGCAGCATCATATCTAACTCATTTTCAACAAGTATTTCAGGTACATCTACTTCTGCATTATCACTTGCTTTTGCAATTATCTCATCTTCATATTTCCTATTTGCATTATCCTCTTTCTGCTTTAATAAGTTATTCTTAGTATCCTCTTTTAGTTCATCCAGGGTATCAAATTCACTTATTTCTTTAGCGAATTCATCATTAAGTTCTGGTAAGATCTTTACCTTTACTTCCTTAATCTTTACTTTAAAGACTGCATCTTTACCTGCCAAGTCTTCTGCTTGATACTCATCAGGAAATGATACAGTTACTTCTATTTCTTCACCAATTTTTTGGCCAATAAGCTGTTCTTCAAAACCTGGAATAAAGGAATTTGATCCTATCTCCAGGGTATATTCTTCTGCAGAACCCCCAGGAAACTCCTCACCATCAACAAAACCGGTGAAATCTATTATAGCAAAGTCCCCTTCTTCAATTACTTCTTTATCAGAACTCTCTAATTGACTATTTTGCTCCTGTTTCTTTGTCAATGTCTCCAATACTTCTTCTTTTGTTACCTCAACTTCGTCTTTTTCAACACCTAAGTCTGTATAATCTCCAAGTTCTACTTCAGGTTTTACCTCCACTACAGCAGTAAATGTAGCCGGTTCGTCTTCAGAGATATAAAAGTCATTAATCTCTGGTTGATTAATAGGATCAATTTTAGCTGTTTGAACAGCATCACTATATGCACGTGGGATAAGGAAATCAAAGGCATCCCTATGTAGAACCTCTTTGCCATATTTAGTTTCTAATACACGACGGGGAACCTTACCCTTGCGAAAACCCGGTATAGAAACTTCTTTAACAGCTTTTTTATATGCCTTATCTAATGCATCATTTACTCTTTCTTTTTCTACTTCTACCTTTAATTCAACTTTATTATCTTGCAAATTTTCTTTTGCTACTTCCATGTAAAATCCCCCTTAGTTATTATGTATCTAAAATCTATAATATTCCTATTCATTAAAGTAAAACTTCCATCAGCGGAGGTTCACTTCTTCTCCCACTGATGGTTATTCTCTCAAAGGATGACCTAAAAGACCTTGAAATATTCGGAGTGTTAGCGTTCTCCCACACTTATGTTGTTAAATTAAGAGTGTTACGGACTATTGCTCCGGGATAAATTTAATCCCCGAATATGGCTGCGGCC
>JBDNGI010000169.1:0-3900 GCA_041689345.1 Halanaerobiales bacterium | reverse complement strand
TATGGCAAGAGAAGCTGTAGGACTAATTGAGGTATATGGTTTTGCTCCAGCTGTTCTGGCTGCAGATGTAGCACTTAAGACAGCTGATGTAGAATTGGTTGCAATTGAATCTACTAGAGGCAAACCAGGTTCGCCAGGTTTAGTTGTTTTTATTAAAATGAAAGGTAGTGTTGGTGCTGTTAAAGCTGCTGTTGATGCAGGTCGTGATACAGCTGCTAAATATACAGAGGTAATAGCTTCACATGTAATGCCCTGTCCTGATGAAGCCCTAAATAAGGTGGTGGAATTCAAGAATGTCTAAGAAAGATGCAAAAAAAGAGAAAGATAAAATACAAGAAAAAAGCAAAAAAAATACTAAGAATAAAAAAAATTCTAAGAATAAAGAAACTACTACTAGTAAAGATGATTCTGTGAAGAAAAATACCAATTCAAGTAAAGAGGCTAAAAAAGCTATAAAGGCCAAGAAAAACAAGGAGGTAACTAAAATGAGTAATCAAGCTTTAGGATTAGTAGAATGTAGAGGTTTAACAGCTGCTACTGAAGCGGCTGATGCAATGATAAAAGCTGCCAATGTTACATTGGTTGGGACAGAAAAAATTGGTTCTGGTTTAGTATGTGTAATGGTTAGAGGAGATGTTGGTGCTGTTAAAGCGGCAACTGATGTAGGACAGGAAGCTGTTTCACGTCTGGGAGAACTTGTTGCTGTCCATGTAATTCCACGTCCACATCAAGACCTTGAAAAAGTATTACCACAGGTAGACTAGTACTTAACTTATATTAAAAGAACAGGAAAGGAGAATCAATTAATGGGTAATTCTCTTGGATTAATAGAAACAATCGGATTAACTGGAGCTATAGCCGCTTCTGATGCTATGCTAAAGGCTGCTAATGTAAAGATGGTTGGAGGAATGACTCGAGTGGGTTCTGGTTTAATTACTGTCATGATACAGGGTGAAGTTGGTGCAGTCAAGGCTGCTGTTGAAGCGGGTGAAGAAGCCGCAGGTAGATTGACTGAAATCAAATCAGTTCATGTCATCCCTAGACCTCATAGTGATGTAGAAAAAGTATTTTTTGCTAAATAATAAATATCATAAACAGATAGGTTTGTTTTGTTATTTAGTTCAGCTAGATAACATATGTTTATTCCGTGTACAGAAATATTCTGACGAAACTTTTTTAAGGAGGTTTATATAAATGGCCGGACAGGCGTTAGGTATGATAGAAACAAAGGGTTTTGTTGCTGCAGTAGAGGCTGCAGATTCAATGGTAAAGGCAGCTAATGTTGAGTTGGTTGGATATGAAAAAATTGGTTCTGGTTTGGTTACTGTTATAGTTAGGGGAGATGTCGGTGCAGTTAAAGCAGCTGTTGATACTGCTGTAGAGGTTGTTAACCGGGTTGGTGAATTAATAGGTCATGATGTGATTCCACGGCCTGATACAGGAGTAGAAGAAATACTCCCCACAGCAAAGAAATAGATGAATTAAAATATAAAATTACTTCTTTAAATGAAATTATTTCTATATGGAAATTATTCTAAAATAAGATGTTTGAGGGAGGGATAAATAGAATGAATCAGACTGAACTAGTAAGTAAGATTACTACTGAAGTAATAAAGGTTTTACAAGAGAAAAAGAAAATTCCCAGTACTGCTTGTGCTGGTAGTTGCAATAAATCAGGGATTCCTGTTGGTGTATCAGTTAGGCATATTCATATTTCTCAGGATGATCTGGAAAAGTTATTTGGTCCAGGTTACAAGCTAACTGTCAAAAAAGACTTGACTCAACCCAGTGAATTTGCTGCTAATGAAGTGGTTACTATAGTTGGGCCAAAGTTAAGGAGTATTCCTAATGTTAGGATTCTAGGTCCAGTTCGATCAAAAACACAGGTAGAATTAGCTAGAACTGATGGGATTGTTTTAGGTATAAATCCACCTGTTAGAAAGTCCGGAGATACTGTAGGCTCAGAATCTGTAACTTTAGTAGGTCCCAAGGGCTCATTAACATTAAAGGAAGGGGCTATCAGGGCTAATCGTCATATTCACATGGGTCCAGCTGATGCCGCTGGCTTTGGTGTAAAAGACGATAATCTGGTTAGTGTTGAGGTTAGTGGTGATAAGGCCCTTATTTTCAAAGATGTTCAGGTGAGGGTTCATCAAGGATGGATTTTAGAGATGCATCTTGATACCGATGATGCTAATGCAGCAGATATCAAATGCGGTACAACAGTCGGATTAGTTAAGGAGTGAGATAGATGTTTGTAGGTAAAGTTGTGGGTAACCTTGTGGCTACCCGTAAAAACGAAAAATTGATCGGTGCTAAATTTCTGCTTGTAAAACCACATGACAATATGGATGCAGAAAGAACCGGAATGATTGTGGCAGTTGATATGGTTGGAGCCGGTGTTGGAGAAGAGGTGCTGGTTACTACAGGTAGTAGTGCCAGGATAGTACAAAACAAGGATGGTTCCCCGGTGGATGCTGCTATAGTAGGTATAGTTGATAATCTAGATATTAGGGAGTGATTTAAGTGGCTATTGATGAAAAAAGGATAGCTTCTATTGTAGAGGCTGTATTAAGTAATATGTCTAATGACTCCCAAGCTGAGAATAATAGTTTGAGTCAAGCTCAAGGTACTAAAGGGATATTTAGTGATCTTGAATTAGCTGTTCAAACCGCAGTTAAGGCTCAGCAGGAGTTTAAGAAAATAGGTAAGACAGGAAAGAAAAAGTTAATATCTGCCATTCGACAGACTAGTGTAGAAAACGCAGAGAGACTGGCCAAATTAGCAGTAGAGGTAACCGGGTTAGGTAGATGGCAGGATAAGAAAGTTAAAATTACAAATTCTGCTACATTAACTCCTGGTTTAGAAGATATTAAGCCTAGAATGATCAGTGGTGATGATGGTGTTACAATGGTTGAGCAAGTTCCTGTTGGTTTAGTAGTTTTAATTGCTCCGACTACTCACCCTATTGCTCAAATAGTCAATCATGTCATTTGTATGATTGCAGCAGGTAATTCCACATTTATCTGTCCACACCCCAGCGCACAGGAAGCTACTCGGGAAATTATTCGAGTTCTTAATGATACGATTGTGAGTAATGGTGGACCGCAAAACATGGTAGTAGCCCTGGATAAAGTGAGTCTGGAAGCAGTAGAGCAGGCCTGTAAACATGAAAAAAACCAGATGATTGTTGCTGCTGGTGGCCCGGCTGTTGTTAATATGGCCTTGACCAGTGGTAAAAAGGCTATAGCTGCAGGTCCTGGTAATCCACCAGTTTTAGTTGATGAGACTGCTGACATTGCTAAGGCAGCTCGAGATATTATCAATGGGGCAACTTTTGATAATAATATCCTTTGTATTGCAGAGAAAGAAATCTTTGTAGTGGATGCAGTGGCTGATCAATTATTAGCTGAGCTGGAGAAAAATAATTCCTATATTTTAAAGGGTCAAGAGCTTAATAGAGTTACAGAGTTAGTTACAAAAGATCCGGAACATGTTAATCCAGATTATGTAGGTAAGGATGCTGATTTGATACTAAAAGATGCCGGAATAAATGTATCCTCAACTATAAGAGCCGCTATTATGGATGTACCATTTAATAATCCACTTGTTAAGATAGAACAGATGTTACCAGTCCTACCCCTTGTTAGAGTCAGGGATTTTGAAGAAGGGTTAGCAAAGTCCATTGAGGCAGAAAAGCACTGTGGACATACAGCAATGCTTCATTCTAGTAATATTAATAGAATTGCTAAATTTTCCAGAGAGATGGATGTGACTATTGCAGTGGCTAATGCCCCATCATATGGTGGACTCGATGTTGAAGGTGATAGTGAATATACTCATACTATTGCTGAACCTACTTTTGAGGGAATTTGCACTCCCAAAAACTTCACCAGGGAG
>JBDNGI010000168.1:0-6314 GCA_041689345.1 Halanaerobiales bacterium | reverse complement strand
ATCAGTTGTCCAATATCCGGCTATAAATGCTAAAATAAGAGCTATCACAGGTAAAATGCTTAATGATGAGGATTATAAGGCCCTGATTAATTTTACTACTGTACAGGAGATATTTAATTATCTTTACAATAATACCTACTATCATGATAAGTTAGAAGAGTTATCAGGTCTTGATGTGCATCGTAGAAGACTGGAGTTAATATTAAAAAAGAGTTTTTTAGAAGACTATCTAACCATTTCAAGATATTTAAGATCCAGCAGTAAGGAATTTTTTCAACACCTCTTTAAAAAGTTTGAGATAGAAGATTTAAAAATGTTACTGCAGACGATGTTAATAGAACATGATGAAGATTATTTTAAGAATAGCCTAATTTATCTGGATGTTAATAGTAAGATTGATATTCAAAAGTTAACTTCTATAGAATCATATCATGATTTGTTAGCAATTTTTAGAGAAACAGAATATTATGATGTGCTAAAAAGATTTACTGATAATTATGAACAGAACCGCAATCTATTCCCGATTGAAATGTCTTTAGATCTACAGTATTTTTCTAAACTGGAAAAACTGGGTAGGGAAACAGGGAAAAATGATTATAAATATATTGAAGAACTTGTAGGTGCACAGGTGGATTTACTAAATATACAATGGATATATAGAATTAAGAAATATTATAGCCTTTCGTCTACTGAAATATTAAATTATATTATACCTTTTCATTATAAGGTTTTACGGGGAGATTTTAAAAAAATGAGTCAAGTAGATGAACCCTCTAATATACTAAATTTTATACCTTATAAAAAGTATAGAGATCTATTTGAAAAAGCTATATTAAATAATAACGATATTTTTGAGAAGTATTTTTTAAGCTTTTTACTAAATAAATCCTTAAAAGTTAAGTCACTAAGTTTTTTTAATATAGGAAATATAATTGCTTATTTATTTATAAAAGAATATGAAATACGGGATATTATAACAATAGTTGAAGGGGTACGCTATTCTCTTAATGTAGATAAAATGAAAGAGTATATGATCAGGGATGGTGTTTAGCAGATGGCTATAGCAGCAATGAAAAAATTTCAGATTGTTGGTATGAAAAAAGAAATTGACCTAATCTCCAGTGAAATTATTAATAGTAGTAATATTGAACTTATTGATAATAAGAGAGAAAAATTTAATTTTAAATTGCATTTTAGTGAGAATCCATATAAAAAACAACTAGACCAATTAATTGAAATAATGTCAACATTGAATATTGAAGTTGATATGTCAGGAATTGGAATGTTAGAATGTAATTTAAAATATACCGATACAGGATTGCTCAGATGTGAAGATGTCAATATATCTGAGATAAATAAATATATTAAACCAATACAGAAGAGGACTAAAAGGCTTCAGGAACTGGCAAAAAGACTGGATAAAGAAGAACATAGATTGAAGAATCTTAAACATCATATTTATTTAATGCGCAACATGGATATTGAACTGGATGAACTTAGGGAATTATCATATATTTCCTTAATATTTGGTAGTATAAATATTGATGATTATGAAAGGCTTATTGAGAATATTAATGATATGTCAATCCTGATTCTTGAGGTAACCCGGGATGAAGATAGGGTTTGGTTTTTTACTTTCACCAAAAAGGATAATCAAGAAAAAGCCATGAATATACTGAAATCTGCCTACATTGAAGAGATCAAACTACCACTAAGGGTAAAAGGAGAACCACGTGATATTTTAAAAAGATCAGAGCATCGTCTGGAAAGATTAGAGATAATCCGTGAACAGATAGAATTGGAATGCAAAAAAATCTCTCACAGGGCCTCTGAGCAGTTAAAGGTGTATTATCATAAATTAAAGTATCTAAACAAGGTAAAAGAAATTGGAAACAATTATTATAATGAAGCTGAGTTTTTATTTGTTACTAGTGGCTGGATTACAGTAGGGCAGGAAAATACTTTTGCAGAGCGTATCAGCAAAAAGTATCCTGATGTAATCTACAGTAGTGAAATCGTAATGAGAGATACAGAAGATAGGCCTCCAACAGTTATAGAAAATCCTGTCTGGATAAAACCCTTTGAATCGCTGGTTAAATTATATGGAATACCTGCTTATAATGAAATTGACCCCTCTATTTTTCTGGCAGTAACCTATCTTATTATGTTTGGAATGATGTTCGGTGACCTGGGTCAGGGATTTATATTTACCTTACTTGGTTGGCTTATCTATACTGAAAAGCTAAAAATAACTAAACAGGAGAATTCTTATCTCTTCTTTGGTCTGGGAATTTCATCGATGTTTTTTGGGCTATTATATGGGAGTGTATTTACTTTTGAACATATAATACCGGCCCTTTTAATACGGCCTATGGAAAACATCATGGCCTGGCTCGCTGTAACTGTTATACTGGGAATAATCCTTTTAATAACTACTATGTCATTTAACCTTGTTAATTCGTATAGGGAAAGGGATATAGAGGAAGGAATTTTCTCACGTAATGGCTTAAGTGGTTTATTTTTCTATCTTTTTACTCTGTCCTCAATTGCATCTATTTTAATAAGAGGGACATTACTTCTCCCAATAGGCATTACGATAATATTATTGATTTTACCATTGCTTTTAATATTTTTCAAAGAACCCCTATCAAGTATGCTTGAAGGTCATGGTTGGAAGATAAAAGGAAAACCTTCGGAATATTTTATGGAATCGTTTTTTGAATTGTTTGATACACTGCTTGGTTATATGAGCAATACTATATCCTTTGTTCGTATTGGTGCTTTTACTTTAAATCATGTTGGTCTGTCGATGGCAGTTGTAATCCTATCAGAAATGATGAGGAATAATATTGGTAGTTTTTTGATATTACTAATTGGAAATCTGGTGATTATGGGTCTGGAAGGTCTTATTGTAGGTATTCAGATTCTTAGGCTTGAATTTTTTGAGTTGTTTGGTAAGTTTTATCATGGTGATGGAAAGGAATTTGACCCTGTCAGAATTAAAGATTAGCTTGCATAATCCAGAGATCTTGTATTTAACAATTGCTTACGTAGCGAAGCGAAGTGAAGTGAAGTGAAGTGAAGTGAAGTGAGTTGTTTTGTTATTCTTAGTCTGAAAGAGGAACTGGGGTTTAGTAAAAGATTGTAAAGATCGCAAAAAAAATTAAATTACAGAAAAGGGGAGTTTAAATGTTTGCAGGTTTATTTTTAGTTGCTTTAATGTTAATAGTTGTAGTAGGTGGTGGGTTACTTGTCTATAAGTATAAGAAAAAAGTATTTAATTATTCATATCTTGCTGCTAATCTGACAGTATTGGTCGGCTTATTTTTCTGGGGGGTAAGTCTGATAGTTCCACGTGTCGCTTATGCTGCTGCAACAACTGGCGCTGCATCTTCAGGAAATGGTCTGGGCTTCCTTGGTGCTGGTTTGGCGGTTGGTATTTCCTCGATTGGTGCCGGTATTGCTGTTGGTATCGCGGGTTCTGCTGCCATTGGAGCTATTAGCGAAAAACCGGAAATATTGGGTAGGGCTTTAATTATAATTGGTCTGGCAGAAGGGATTGCAATCTATGGATTAATCATTTCTATAATGATACTCGGTAGATTATAGGGGTGGATTATAGTGAAGATATATTGTATAAGTGATAATATAGATACAAATATAGGACTTCGACTGGCAGGGGTGGATGGAATAGTTGTTCATAATAAAGAAGAAGTAGTTGATTCAATTAATAATGCCAGGAATGATAAGAATATTGGTATTATATTAATTACCAGAAAACTTGCTGAATTAGTTCCTCAGTTGATTGATGATTTAAAATTATCTGCTGGTCTTCCTCTTATTGTTGAAATACCAGATCGACATGTCCAGAAGGAGCAGGAGAACGAATATATTACTAATTATATAAAGGAATCTATTGGTATTAAACTTTAGACAAACTGGGGTGACCTATGGATATAGAACAAAAAGTACTGCTTATTAAAGAAGAAATATTGGAAGAGACACGTCAAGAAAAGAACAGTATGGTAGCTGAAGAAAAGGAAAAATGGGATAGTGAATATCAGGAATTTCAAAAAAGATTAAAAACTCAGGTAGAGGAAATTGCTACAAACTATAAAAGAGAAGCTATCCTAAAGAAAGAAAAGATTATTTCCAGGGCTATATTGGATAGGAAACAGTCCTACAGAAGAAGTGTTGATAAGTATATTAATAAGTTTATTAATGAGTTAAAAGAAAGATTACAGGAATTTAGTACTAAATCAGAGTATATAGATTTCTTAATAGAATCTGTAAAGAGCAGTATTAAACTCTTAAACGGAAATGATTTTATTATCAAAATTAGAAAGAGTGATCTTTCTATAACTGAAGAGTTTATTAATCAGCTAAACAAAGAATTAGCAGATTATAATTTTACTATAGAAGAAAGCAAGAGGGCAAAATCTGGTGGAGTGATAGTAGAAAAGAAAGATGGTAATGAGATAGTGGAATATACATTCGCTACCGTGATTAATTATTTGAAAGAAGATATAGCTATTGAAATACAGAAAAAAGTTTTTATTTAGAAACCATTTATATAACGATGGTTTTCAGGAGTTGATGTGATAATGAAAAAACAAGGAGAGATTTCATATATAAATGGACCTGTTATCAAGGCTTCCCATATGACTGGCTATATTATGCGAGAATTAGTATATGTAAGTGAATCACGTTTGATTGGTGAAATAATAGAACTTTATGGTGATAATGCTACAATACAGGTTTATGAAGAGACTGCTGGAATTAAACCTGGCGAACCCATATATTCGACAGGTAGTCCTCTCTCAGTACAATTGGGTCCGGGTATCATAGGTAATATTTTTGATGGAATTCAACGCCCATTACCAGATATCGCTAAAAAGACAGGGCCATTTATTGTCCGGGGTACTAATATTAAAGCCCTGGATGAAGATAAGGAATGGGATATAGAGCTTAAAGTAGAAATTGGAGAAAAACTGGTACCCGGTCAAGTAGTAGCAGAATTAGATGAGACGAGTATCATAGTTCATAAAATAATGCTTCCACCTGGTGTAAGTGGAGAGGTAACAGAGGTTGTTCCAGATGGTCGATATACTATTGATCAAGAAATTGTTCAATTAAAACTGGAAGATGGTAGTAATTATTCTGTTAAACTATATCAAGAATGGCCTATTAGACAGCCGCGTCCATATTATGATAGATTAGCAATTGAGAAGCCATTACTTACTGGCCAGCGGGTATTTGATACATTTTTTCCACTGGCAAAAGGAGGTACTGCTGCAATACCGGGAGGCTTTGGGGCTGGTAAGACTATGACCCAACATCAACTAGCAAAATGGTCAGATGCAGACCTGATTATCTATGTGGGTTGTGGAGAAAGAGGTAATGAGATGACTGATGTGCTGGAAGAATTTCCAGAATTAGAGGATCCATCGACTGGTAAATCTATGATGGAGAGGACTGTCCTGATAGCTAATACCTCTAATATGCCGGTAGCTGCACGTGAGGCTAGTATTTATACAGGAATAACACTTGCGGAGTATTATCGTGATATGGGATATAATGTAGCGTTAATGGCTGATTCCACTTCGCGTTGGGCTGAGGCTTTGAGAGAGATATCTGGTAGACTTGAGGAAATGCCTGCTGAAGAGGGATTTCCAGCTTATCTCCCTACAAGATTAGCAGAATTCTATGAACGGGCAGGACATATTAGGACTCTTGATAAGCAGAGGGAAGGATCTATTTCCCTGATAGGGGCTGTATCCCCTCCTGGGGCAGATTTTTCAGAACCTGTGACACAAAATACCAAAAGATTTGTACGTTGTTTCTGGGCACTTGATAAGTCATTGGCCAGTTCAAGGCATTTCCCTGCTGTTAGTTGGTTGGAAAGCTATAGTGAGTATCTTGATGATTTAAAACCATGGCTTCAGGAAAATATTAGCGAAGATTGGCTGGATCTGAGAAATAGAGCTATGACACTCCTTAAAGAAGAAGCTAGACTACAGGATATAGTTAAATTAGTAGGTGAAGATGTCCTGCCAGATAATCAACGTTTAATATTGGAGATTGCTCGTCTAATTAAAGTAGGCTTTTTACAGCAAAATGCCTTTAGTGATATAGACCGTTACTCCACATTGGAAAAACAGTACTGGATGTTAAATATCATCATCTACTTATATGATCAGGCTTTACCACTTGTCAAAGAAAATCTACCAATCAGTAAAGTAAGGGATGATGAGCTTTTCAGTAAAATAATGAAAATGAAAGATAGTATTCCTAATGATGAATTAAATAGATTT
>JBDNGI010000167.1:0-3831 GCA_041689345.1 Halanaerobiales bacterium | reverse complement strand
CTTAACTGTACTTCTTTCTCTCTCAAAACAGCCATTTCAGTACAATTTTCCTCTGCTTGGCGGTTTTCCCTCTCAAAACAATCTACATCTTCAAGAACCTTATTAATCTCTTCTTGAATTAAGTCAAGCTCTGTCTTGATATTATTATATTCATTTCTAGAGGATTCCCCTATTGTAAAAATATCCTTTTTGCTTTCTTCCAACAAATTTACTGTTTTTTTCAAAATTGCTTCAAGTGAATTATTTATACTCAAGTTTAACACCTCATTAAACAATAATACTATAGTAATTTATTTACAGCACTTAAATAATATATTCTACACAAAACAAATAAACCCTGCTATGTAAACAGAGTTTAGTATTAATTGTGACGGGTGTCACATTAGGGCAAAAAGACTAACAGATCAGCTTTTTTACTCTCTATATCAACTTTTGAGGTTCTTCTCCATTTTAGTTGGTGAAAAACGTCCGATTATTTTATATTTTTATACCAACTGTTATGGGATAATCCAATTTTGAAAACTATATCCAAAAGATGACGATTTTATTCTATAGCCTTCTTGCTGTATTATTTATCAATAAGTTTTTCTAAATTTAAATGATAAAGGTATCTCTGGTCTTCATGAATAGAATCAAAAGAAATAGCTGTTCCTGATGGAGACCAGCGTGGGTGAAGGTCACACCTAATATCACCAGTAATTACAGGATGAGAATAAAATGACCGAGTTTATATCCCTGTTTTTTTTGTAAATCATATAGATATAAATGACGGTAATTATCTTGACCTGGATAACTGTCATATAGTAAATAATTTCTATCCGGGGAATAACTACAATGCCCATCTTTCAGAAAGAAATTTTTATCAATGCTTTCCCCTTGCTGAGTCTTATCTTCCATTTTCGCTAAAGGCAGGTAGATCATAATATCCAAAGAAATAATGATCTTCACCCTCCGTTAATCTTGATAATTTGACTCCCTTGTGTAATTTACATTTCATTATATCCTTCCCCTCTCTTAAATTTGAAATATTAATTATGACCAAAGGATGAAGATATAACCTGAGAATATTCTAAAACCTTCTCTGATAATTTACTAACTCGTTCTTCAGTCATTCTAGTAGTAGGACCTGCTATACTGAAGGCGGCTATTACCTTACCATTGTAATTAAAAATAGGTCCACCAATACAACGAATTCCAAGTTCCTGTTCCTGATCATCAATTGCATAACCTTGTTCTTTAATTTTCTGTAAATGTTTCTTTAATAAATCTTTATCAGTAATGGTATTTGTGGTATATTGACACAATTTATCACCTTTATACAAATTATCAATATCAATATTTTGATAGGCCATCAAGACCTTACCTAAACTTGTACAATATGCAGTAACACGCCGACCTACCTCTGAATACATACGTATTGTTTCTGTGGTCTCCTCTTTATCAATATATACAATCTCTTTATCATCCAATATCCCCAGATGAATAGTCTCCTTGGTCTCCTGCTGTAGACGTATTAAATAGGGTTTGGTTCTCTTTCTCAAATCCATCTTATTAAGTACAGTCCCTCCAATTTCAAACAACTTCAATCCAACATTGTAACGACTATATTCATCCTGCTCTACATAACCCCTGTATCCCAATGTAGCTAACAGGCGGTATACTGTACTTTTATGTAACCCAAGCCTATCACTCAATTCAGTAACACCTAGACTATTATCAGCTTCAACTAATTTCTCAATTATATCTAAAGCCCTGTCAAGTGATTGAACTAACTGCTCAGGTCTCTCTTTACTCATTTTATTAAACCCCCTTTCTCACTCTGACTAACGAACTCTTTAAATATATTAAAATTCTCCCGGCTTTTTTCCCACATTGTTTCAGGATGCCATTGAACGCCTATAATAAACCTTTTTTCTTTAATTTCTATTGCCTCAATTACACCATCCTCAGCCCTAGCAGAGACTGAAAATTTGAGGCTGACATCTTTAATAGATTGATGATGCATACTATTTACTTTTATCTTTTCTTCTTTAATTATCTTATTTAAATATGCATCTCTTTTAATATTTACGCTATGTGTTGGATACCAGGTCGGTGCTTCTTGATTATGTTTCAATACATCTTCTCTCTGTTTATTTAAATCCTGGTATAAAGTACCACCCATTGCAATATTAATAATTTGACAACCCTTACATAGCCCAAGAATTGATAAATTATCTTGATAAGCATATTTAAAAACTTCCAACTCAAAGCTGTCACGTAAAGGGTCTATGTTACCTGTAAAAGGTAAGGGGTTCTCTCCATATATTAATGGGTCAGGATCCCCCCCACCTGTTAACAATAATCCATCTATCCCTTTAATATAATCTTTAATTATAGTCTCATCCGATATAACAGGCAGAATAACAGGTAGTCCTCCGGCAGATATTATAGCCTTTGAATAAGATTTATTTAATCGATATTCTTTATAATCTTTATCCTGATTCGCTGCAATACCTATAATTGCTTTCCTCATCTACATCACCCGCTAATAATTAATTGGTCTATACACTCAAATTACGATATTAAACTGTCTCTATATGCCTTTATCAATTATAGTATCTATGGTTCAAAAAAATATCTCTTTTATTTTAACCCTCAATTTACTATATGATATCTATGAAAAAAGTGATATTTAAACGGTCATTAAGTTTAAACACAGTTTTTAAATTTGGTTCTTCTCCATAACCGTTGATAATAATCCCAGACATTTTGCTATTAAACTGAAGGAAAATAAAGAAATCTTCCATTCTAAAAACCTTTAAGGTTGATTTACTTGATACCATAAATCAGGTATGAAAAAGTCTCCAGTCACGGACTGATTGCAAGAAGCTGATTTACAAAATCTTGTTTGAGCGAAGCGAGTTTGATTTTGTTGCTTCTTAATTGAAAGAGTAACTGGGGTTTAGACTTTTTCATGAATGCAGTAATAGCAAAAGGTCGAACATCTTTTCTGCCAACTAATGTGAAGATGATCCTTAAATTTTTCTATGTGTAAACTTAATGAACATTTCCATAATATATTGAAAGAAGGAGTTCATTAATGAACCCCTTCCCTTTAAATTCTTTATAATTACTATCTAAAGATCTATTTCATTATATTGAAACTATTATATAATATAGTCTATACCTTATACCCTTCTTAGAATAGTGAATTCTGTAATATAAAGGAAGCAAATACGATAGATACCATAGCTAATAGTTTAATTAAGATATTAATCGATGGACCTGATGTATCTTTAAATGGATCACCAACAGTATCACCTACAACTGCAGCCTTATGACTATCTGAACCTTTACCACCATGATTACCTGTTTCAATGTATTTTTTGGCATTATCCCAGGCACCACCAGCATTAGACATCATAATAGCCAGAATAAATCCAGTTAGCGTAGCACCAGCAAGCATACCGATAACACCATTTACACCCAAGATTAATCCTACTACTATCGGAGCAATAATACCTAATAAAGCAGGTAGTATCATTTCACGTTGTGCGCTTCGTGTACAGATATCAACACAGCTAGCATAATCTGGGTCAGTTTTACCTTCCATAATACCAGCGATCTCTTTAAATTGACGACGTACTTCATGGACAATCTCCTGAGCAGCCTTACCAACGGATTTCATGGTCAAAGCAGCAAATAAGAAAGGAAGCATTGCCCCAATAAAAACACCAATTAACACTGGTGGATTTATAATAGAAAGTGAGAATTCAAAACCTTTAGGGGCTAAAGCCTCTACCTGTTCCTTATAAGCACCCATCAGAGCAAGTGCTGTTAAGGCTGCAG
>JBDNGI010000166.1:0-7569 GCA_041689345.1 Halanaerobiales bacterium | reverse complement strand
ATTAAGAGAACCCCACTTAAGGAGTAAAATTAAAAGGAGCGGTAATATGTCGGTTAAAAGAAAAAGGTTACCGAAATGGTTAAGAAAAAGGAACCCATATAATAAAAATATAATGGAAACCAAAAAAATATTAATAGGACTGGGACTTCAATCGGTTTGCCATAGTGCAAAGTGTCCTAATATGGGAGAATGTTTTGCTAATAAAACTGCTACTTTTATGATTATGGGTAATACCTGTACTCGCAAGTGCAGTTTTTGTGCAGTAAATAACGGATCTCCATCACCTTTGGATAGGGATGAACCTTATAATTTGACCCAGGCAGTTGAGGAATTAGGACTAAAACATGTGGTGATTACATCTGTTACCAGAGATGACCTTCCAGATGGTGGGGCAATTCAATTTGTACGCTGTATTAATGAACTCCGTAAACTTGATTCTAATATTGTTATAGAGATTTTAACACCTGATTTTAAGATGAATAAGGAAGCTATTAGGCAAATAGTTGCTGCAGAACCCGATATATTTAATCATAATATAGAAACTATACCCCGCTTATATTCTGAAATAAGACCTGAGGCTGTTTATCGACGTTCTTTAGAAGTATTGAAATATATTAAGGAGTTAGATAAAAAGATTTATACTAAATCAGGTATAATGTTAGGATTAGGTGAAACAGTAGATGAGGTTATACAGGTGATGAAAGACTTAAGGTCTATAAGCTGTGATATATTAACTATTGGTCAATATCTTCAACCTACTAAGAATCATTATCCGGTCGTTGAATATATTGAACCAGTAGAATTCGAAGAATATCAAGAGAGTGGAGAAAGGCTTGGCTTTAGATATGTATCCTCTGGTCCATTAGTTAGGAGTTCTTATCAAGCTGACAATTTTTCGAATAGATTTATGTAGAAATAATTTCTTAATAATAAGGAATATCAAAAAGGTTAAAGAAATAGAGACAACAAAGGATGCTATTATATAACAGCATCCTTTGTTTGGGGGGGATTACTTTTTATTTTTATTATAACTGATTGGGTCTTTCCCCAATTTCAGTAAATAGTAGTTTGGTATAACCTTCTCTAATTACTTCAATTTTAATTGTATCTCCTATTTCTTTTTCATTTATACTATTTTTGACATCTTCTAATTTTATAATTTCGCGATCATCTATTTTAGTAATAATGTCATTTGGCATTAAACCTGATTCAGATGCTGGACTATCTTTTACTACTTTACCTATCATTACACCATTTATTTCTTTTAGACCATAGTATTCTTTATATTGTTCTTTTAGCTTACCTTCCATTTCACCATAATATATACCTAACCATGGTTGAACTATTTCGCCATTTTCCTGTAAGTCTTTAACAATATTTTTAACTTCATTTATTGGTATTGCAAAACCAATCCCTTGTCCTTGCAGACTGACAGCGGTATTAATTCCAATTACCTCACCATTGATATTTAATAATGGCCCACCACTATTACCAGGGTTAATAGCAGCATCAGTCTGAATTAAGTTACTATAACTTCTAGGACGGCTTTCCTGTGTGGGAATATTTATTGGTCTTCCTAAAGCACTGATAACACCTGTCGTTACTGTGTGTTCAAAACCGAATGGATTTCCAATAGCTATTGCCCAGTCCCCGGGTTTTATAGTATCAGAATCACCCATTTTTATAGGGTGGAACTCTTTGTCTGCATTAATTTTTAATACAGCAAGATCAGTATTAAAATCAGACCATACTATTTCTGCAGGTAAGGGATCTTCAGATTTTGTAAGGGTCACTTCTATTTTGCTTGCGTTATGAACTACATGTTCATTTGTAACAACATATCCTTCTGAAGAAACTATAAATCCAGAGCCGAATCCTTCTTGAGTTCTAGGTTGTTGTTGGTCTGGCATCTGAAACTGTTCACCAAAGAAGAATTCGAAGAATGGATCATTAAATGGTGTTCTTTGTCCCCCTTGTTGTCCACCCGGAACTTCAACCTCAGCGGTTACCAGTACGACTCCTGCATCAACCTGAGCAGCAATTTCAGCAAATATATTTCCACCAGGTACTTTTATCTCCTCAGCACTCAGCATTTCTTCACTTACTTGTTTTTGTCCTTCGTCAGCACGTGTATATGGGGTTACCTGATCCTTTGAACCAACAGCCACACCAATCATTAAAGCAACTAAAGCGATAATTACATATGATGTTAGTTTTGATTTTGTAAAAACTTTCATTAACTTCACCTTCCTTTTAATATTTTATAAGTAAATATTATTTATTATCCTTTACTTTATATTTAAAATTATAATAGAATAGTAGTATAAAAACAATTAAAGCATAATTAGAATAAGATTAAAATTTGATTAAAATAAAGAGGGAGGTTAAAATGAGTGATATAGATTTGGAACTTATTAGGTTTTTACATAATAATCGAGGGGATTTTATATCAGGAGAAGAGATAAGTAATAGATTGGGTGTTTCCCGGACAACCATCTGGAAACATATAAAAAAGTTGCGTGAGAAAGGTTATATTATTGATTCCATTACTAATAAAGGGTATTTGCTTTCAAAAGTTCCTGATAAGATAATTCCAGAGGAAATAATGATTAGTCTTAATACTAAGGAAATTGGCAGAGAAATTTTAGTCTATGATAGTCTTAGTTCAACTAATGATAAAGCGAAAGAACTGGCCCGAAATGGCTGCCGATCAGGTACTGTTATTATTGCTGAGGAACAAACTGCTGGGAAAGGAAGATTGGGGAGAAAGTGGTATTCGCCAGCAGGAAGTGGACTGTGCTTATCTATTATTTTATTGAGGCCAAAAATACTGCCGATCAAGTCTCCTTTTTGACTATCACTGCTTCGATTGCTGTCATGAAATCATTATTAAAAATTAAAGAAAATTTACAGACTGATCAATCTAATAATAACTTAAATAAATTTGACGTTGGGGCTAAGAGTAGTTTGAAGATAAAATGGCCTAATGATATATTAATTTCAGATAAAAAAGTTTCTGGCATTTTATCAGAAATGAGTGCAGATATGGATTATATAAAATATGCTGTAATTGGTATAGGTATTAATGTTAATCAGGAGTTCTTTCCTGAAGAGATTGAAGGGATTGCTACTTCATTAAGGTTGGAATACCAACAAACTATAGCACGAAATAAATTATTAGAAAATGTACTTGAGTCTTTTGAGGAATATTATAACTTACTATTAGCAGGAAGGGAGCAGGAATTACTGGAAATCTGGAAGGACAACCTGGCGATCATAGGGGAAGAGGTAACGATATATAGTGATGATAATCTTTACTATGGAAGAGTCCAGGATATATCTGATCAGGGTGAGTTGATATTACTGGATGATGCTAATAGAATATATAAATTTTGGGCAGGAGATGTAACGCTAAGAAAAAGACAAATTTAATAAACAATAGAAATAGGAGACTTGTTAACGCCCTTGGGATATAAATTTAACTTATTTTTTGATAAATGGGAGGAATCTTCAGATAAACGAAGAATAATATATTGAAGGGATAGGTAAAATATATATATATAGATTAACTGATGATTTTGCTATCCTGAAAATACATATGAGGAGGAATCTTATTGAAAACTTCTAATTTAATAATTCTTATTTTGGTTGTAGTTCTTGTGATTTTTGGTGTTTATTACTTTACAAACAACGGGGCCCAAGAAGGGGTGTCTGATCAAGTAGCAGAAGAGGTATTAAGGGTTGCTATGGTTACAGATGTTGGTGGATTAGGGGACCAGTCTTTTAATGATGCTGCTTATCGAGGGTTGCAGAGAGCAGAAGCTGAATTTAATGCAGAGATAGCTGTAATTGAATCCTCTGCAATGACTGATTATGTAGCGAATCTTAGTAGTTTAGCGGAGCAGGGTTATGATATGGTTTGGGCTATTGGTTTCTTAATGACAGATGCCTTGGCTGAAGTAGCTGAGCAATATCCGGATACTACTTTTGGTCTTATCGATGCAGTAGTAGATTCTTCAAATGTAGTTTCTATAACATTTAAAGAAGAAGAAGGCTCTTACTTAGTTGGTGCAATTGCAGCACTTGAAAGTAAAAATGATAAAGTAGGATTTATCGGTGGTATGGAGATGCCGTTGATAAAGAAATTTGAGGCTGGTTTTTTAGCAGGTGTGAAAAAAATAAAACCTGATGCTGAGATAGTTGTAGGTTATACCGGAGCATTTGATGATCCAGGTGCAGGTAAGGAATTGGCTTTAACACAATATAACCAGGGTGCAGATGTTATTTATCATGCTTCTGGTGCCTGTGGTATTGGTGTAATTAAGGCTGCTGCAGAAAAGGGTCTATATGTTATTGGTGTTGATTCACCACAGGCTCACCTAGCACCATATTGGGTATTAACAAGTATGGTAAAAAGGGTTGACAATGCGGTATTCTCCGAAGTAGAGGCTTTAAACAAAGGTTCATTTAAAGCTGCTCATAAAGTATATGGTTTAGCTGAAGATGGAGTTGGCTATAGTGATCAGGCATTAGCTAAAGTTCATCCTGATTTGATGAAACAGGTAAACCAACTTAAACAACAAATCATCGATGGCGATATTAAGGTTCCAACAAGTCCTGAAGATGTACAGTAAAATAAGTTTATAAAGAATAGTATTAGAAATCCCTCCTTTGATTAGGGGGGTTGTTATTCCAAAATCTTAATTACTGTATTTAAAAGTAAATTATATAAAAGGTGATGATATAGATGATCCTAACGATAGATGTCGGCAATACAAATACAGTACTTGGAGTCTTTGAAGGAGGAATACTTAAAAAAGATTGGTATATTTCTACTGATAAAAATAAGACATCTGATGAATATGGTATATTAATTAATAATTTGTTTACTTATGAAAAAATAGATATTAAAGAGGTTACTGCTATAGCCATATCTAGTGTTGTTCCTCCAATTGTAACATTTCTAAAAAAGGCTGTGCAAAATTATCTTGGTATTGAACCATTGATAGTTGGTCCAGGTATAAAAACAGGTATTAATATTAAAATGGATAATCCTAGAGAAGTAGGGGCTGATAGAATTGTAAATGCAGTCGCAGCATATGAAAAGTTTGGCGGACAACCATTGATTATTGTAGATTTTGGTACTGCTACAACTATTGATGCCATCTCAGGAGAAGGCGAATACCTTGGTGGTGCAATTGCTCCAGGAGTTGGAATTTCTACTGAGTCCCTTTTTAGAAATGCTGCAAAATTACCACGAGTAGAATTGAAAAAACCTAGAAGTGCTATTGGGAAGAATACTATTATGGCAATGCAGTCAGGGATTATATATGGTTTTATTGGGCAGGTTGAGGGTCTAATAAGACAATTCAAGAAAGAAATAGGGAAAAAAACATATGTTATAGGGACTGGTGGTCTGGTAAATCTTATTGCACCTGAGACGGAAATGATTGATAAAACAGAACCATATCTAACTTTGGAAGGGTTATTATATATAATTGAATTAAATAGAGTTCTAGCAAGAGAAAAAGATAAATGAGAGGGATTATATGAAGATAGCTGACGTAGAAATAGATATTCCTATTATATTGGCACCTATGGCAGGAGTGACCGATTTCCCGTATAGGCAGATAATACGTGAAATGGGATGTAAGTTGTTATATAATGAGATGGTTAGTAGCAAAGGACTTGTATATGGTAGTGATAGAAGTTATGATTTAATGGAATATTCTGTGAAAGATGATGGTTTAAGAACGATTCAGTTATTTGGTGAGGATGCTTCTTTTATGGCAGATGCCGCTAAAATAATTGAACAAGGGTTTAAGCCTGATTTTATTGATATAAATATGGGTTGTCCTACACCTAAGATTGTTAAGAATGGCTCTGGGTCAGCTTTGATGAAAAATTTAGATTTAGCGGGGGATATTATCAAGGCTGTCGTTGAGGCAGTAGAACTACCTGTTACATTTAAAATTAGAACTGGATGGGATCAAGAAAGTATAAATGCTGTTGACTTAGCCCTGCTTGGTGAGGAAATGGGTGCTAAGGCAGTAGCCGTCCACGGGCGAACAAGAGAACAGTTTTATAGTGGTAAGGCTGATTGGGAAATTATTAGACAGGTAAAAGATGCAGTTTCAATACCTGTTATTGGGAATGGCGATATTTTTGCACCTGAAGATGTCCAGAGAATGCTAGAAAAAACAAGATGTGATGGTGTGATGGTTGGCAGGGGTTGTCAGGGAAACCCCTGGTTGCTTAAAAGATCAATTTATTTATTAAAAACTGGTAAATTGTTAGCAGAACCTGATTATGAGGAAATTATCGATATGGCTCTCTATCATCTCAAAAAAGCTGTTGAATATTTTGGTGAGAAGACTGCAGTTCCTCGTATGCGCAAACATTTAGGATGGTATATAAAAGGAATGCCTTTTTCTTCTGAGATTAAAGGTAAAGTAAATCAAATGACAACACAAGAAGAAACGGAAGATTTACTATTAGATTACCATGTGAGATTAAAAAGTGCAGGTAAGTCAACTCTTTTTTAGCATATCAAGTATTGATTCTCCAGCATGGTCCATTGCATGTGGTCCTAATAATAGTATTATATCATTCTTAGAAACAGTATCTAGTGCACTTTTTAATGCAGGTTTTAGAGACTGGTAGTGTTTAAAATTTATATTATTATTTATAAGTGTGTTAATAAAACTAGCTTCTTCTTTTTCGCTGACCTTATCTATATCTTTTACTACATCCTGACAATTTGAGTTTATTAAATGATAATTTTTTATATTTATTAGTATCTTACTAATAGTTTCGGCATTCTTTTTGTTAATCATTACTCCTCTATTTCCACGGAGGGAATTAACAATAATCAAATTATTATAGTCCATATCTAAAATTGCAGAAAAAACCGCATTATAACTACCAGGGTTATGGGCACAATCATCTATAATGGTAAATTCATTATTATATATAAACTGTAATCTTCTCCAGATACCCTGAAAGCTTCCAAAAAAGTCTTTTATGGTATTTTGGGGAATATTATAATATAAGGAAATAGTTATTGCAATCAGGGCATTATATATATTGTGACGCCCAGGTAAATTCATATTTATAGAAAGCTTACATGGTTTTATTTTTTTCTTATTCTTATTAAGTAGGTAGCGATTTAAATGGTATGTAAATCTCTGCCCATTATTCCGTTTTATAATATTATCTGCAAAGACGTCAGTATTTTCATCTATAGCAAAATTAATTTGATTTTGGGCTATTTGTCCAAATGAACGTAAAAATTCATTATCATTATTTAATAATACGAGAGCACCATCTTTATCTTCCAAAAATGACCTTTTTACATCGACATACTCATTAAAATTAGGGTGTAGATCAAAATGGTCAGCGCTAATATTGGTTCCAACTTTAACATTAAATTTAGTACCTTCTATACGTTTTAATTTAATTCCATGTGATGAGACTTCCATACAGGCATATTTCACGCCATTTTTGACCATTTCATTAAGGTATTTTTGTAATGTTATAGGGCCGGGAGTGGTTAAATTGCCAGCAACT
>JBDNGI010000165.1:0-2661 GCA_041689345.1 Halanaerobiales bacterium | reverse complement strand
CAATGAATATGGCTGGTCCTTGGATGATTCGTAATTTAATTGTGACTGTCCAGTCAGGGGTAACTGCTGAAGGGGATTTTAGTCATGTAAATTTTCTGGCTCTGACAGTTATTATTATCTATATATTGAGAGCAATTTCTCAATTTGGTACAAATTATGTTGCTCATTATGCTGCCTGGAATATACTTGAGGAGATTAGACAATATCTTTATGATCATATTCAAAGCTTATCATTAAAATATTTTCAGGATAAACAAACTGGTGAATTAATGTCAAGGGTAATTAATGATACCAGAAATTTTGAACAGTTACTGGCACATGCTATTCCCACAATAGTTACTAATGGATTAATGTTAATAGGTGTTTCAAGTATTTTATTTTATATGAATACTACTCTTGCTTTATATACTTTGATTCCTGTTCCATTTTTAGCTTGGGCTGTGGTGAAATTTAGTAAATTATCTAGACCACTGTTTAGAAGGACTCAGAAAGAGATAGCTGAAGTAAATTCAGTTTTACAAGATAATTTTTCTGGTATTAAAGAAATAAAGGCATTTACTCAGGAAGAATATGAAAGTAATAGGACATGGGACACTATCAAAGCACATACAAAGGCTATTCTGGATGCTTTAAGATTAAGTAATGCTTTTCATCCTGGCATTCAGTTAATATCAAGTACAGGTACTGTTATAGTTATCTTTTTTGGTGGTAGATTGGCTCTTGATGGTGAACTGCCTATCGAAAATATGGTTGCCTTTTTACTTTACTTAAATTTATTTTATCAGCCTATTACAGCTCTAGGCCGGATTAATGAAGGATTACAACAGGCTCTGGCCAGTGCAGAAAGAGTAGTGGAAATACTTGATGAAGAGCCAGAAATAAGTAATGCACCTAATGCAGTCAAAGTTGAAAGAGTAAAAGGAAATATTGAGTTTAAAAATGTAGACTTCCGTTATGTAGATAAGATACCGATACTTAAAGATATTTCATTTAAAGTTAATGCAGGAGAAACTGCAGCTTTGGTTGGTCCAACAGGAGTAGGTAAGACTACTATTGCCCGTTTACTTCCCAGATTTTATAAACCTAACTCTGGTAATATCTATATAGATGGTATGGAAGTACACGAGATTGATAAAAATTGTTTAAGAAAACAGATTAGTCTTGTTTCTCAAGATGTATTTTTATTTAATGGAACAGTCAAGGGAAATATACTTTATGGTAGACCAGATGCTACTGATGAAGAGATAATAGAAGCTGCCCGGGCTGCTAATGCTCATGAGTTTATTCTGGAATTAGAAAATGGTTATGAAACTAGGGTTGGTGAAAGAGGAGTAAAATTATCAGGTGGCCAAAAACAGAGGATTTCTATTGCCAGAGCTGTTCTCAAAGATGCTCCGATTCTGGTGCTGGATGAGGCTACTTCTTCTGTTGATACACAGACAGAGAGATTAATCCAGGAGGCTTTAAATAAATTAAAAGAAAATAAAACTACTCTGGTTATAGCACATCGTTTATCTACTATTCAGGAAGCAGACCAAATTATTGTCTTAAAAGAAGGAAAAATTCTGGAAAAAGGTAATCATAAGGAACTTATTGAGTCAGATGGTCTTTATAGAGAATTATGTGAAGCTCAGAATACAGGCGAATTAATGGCTGTTTAGATTAAATAAATCACAAATTCTATAGAAATTTTATTCTATATGTTATATAATAAAAAAAAGCTAAAGTATGAGCATAGCTAAGATTTAGGTGAAGTAAAAATTTTGAATCATATTTCTTTATATAATTTACATTTTCTGCATTTTTCAAAGAAGGAGAGGATTGAGTAGATGAAATATATTAGTACACGAGGCAATTATGATAAGGTAGAAGCAGCTGAGGCAATTAGGTCAGGAATGGTTCCTACAGGTGGTTTGTTTGTCCCAGAAAATATTCCTGAATTTACTATAGATCAGATAAATGAAATGAAAGATAAAAGTTATCAACAAATAACATTAAATATAATTGAAAAGTTTCTTACTGATTATAGTAAAAAAGAATTAGAAGAGTCAATCAATGCAGCCTATAGTGATAATAACTTCCCTGTAAATGAGGTAGCACCTATAGTAAAACTAAGGGATGATCTCTATATACTTGAATTATGGCATGGACCTACTGCTGCTTTCAAAGATATGGCTCTACAATTAATGCCCCAATTATTAGTTAGGGCTATGAAGAAACTTGATACTGAAAAAGAGCTTGTTATTTTAGTAGCTACATCAGGTGATACAGGAAAAGCTGCCTTAGAGGGTTTTAAAGATGTAGAGGGAGTAAAAATTATTGTTTTCTATCCTGCCCAGGGCGTTAGTAAGATTCAGGAAGTACAAATGATTACAACTACTGGTAATAATACCAGTGTTGTGGCGGTTGAGGGGAACTTTGATGACTGTCAGACAGCTGTTAAATCCATTTTTGCTGATCAGGATTTTAATCAGCTTATTAATCAAAATTCATACCAATTTTCTTCTGCAAATTCAATTAACTGGGAGAGACTGGTACCACAGATAGTCTACTATTTCTCAACTTATGCTTATTTGATAAAAGAAAAGGTAATTAGAATAGGAGACAAGATTAATGTATCTGTACCTACTGGTAATTTTGGTAATATACTGGCTGCTTATT
>JBDNGI010000164.1:0-5340 GCA_041689345.1 Halanaerobiales bacterium | reverse complement strand
CTTTAATGTATTTACCATAGCCCTGCGCTTACGTTTAATAGGGACTTTTTGTTCAACATATCCATGATAAAGGATATTATCTGCAATTATAATACCCCCCTTTGGAAGTAGTTCCAGTACCATCTCTAGGTAATTTAAATATTGACTTTTAGCAGCATCTATAAATATAAAGTCAAATTCCCGTCTTAAGTATGGGATTATTTCCAGGGCATCACCCAATTTTTGATTTATTTGTTTATCGATACCTATATTTTTAAAATTGCTGGCAGCCTGCTGATACATCTCTTCCTTGATCTCAATTGTTACTATCTCCGTATTATCAGCAGCTGCCCGGGCCATCCAGATTGTGGAATAGCCGATAGCTGTACCTATCTCCAATATTCTTTTAGGCTTAGCGGCTTTTACCATAACACTTAAAAATTGCCCAACCTCTGGCTTAACAATCGGTATATATGCATCCCCGGCCTCTTTTTCCAGGGAAAGTAAGAACAGATCCCTTTCAGGTGAGAAAACACTACTATCATTCATTAGTTATCCCTCATCTCATTTTGCAACTTAAGGTGTTCCTGATATGAACGGCTAAATACATGACTACCATCTTTCCTGGCAAAATAGAACAAATAGTCTACTTCAGCAGGATTTAAAGCGGCCTGAATAGAACTTGCACCAGGATTAGATATCGGTCCTGGCGGTAGTCCTGGGTAAATATAGGTGTTATATGGTGAATCGATCTCCAGGTCACTATACAGGACCCTCTCTTTCCTATCATCCATAATATATTGAATACAGGCATCTATCTGTAAAAGCATATTGCTAGTAAGCCTGTTATAAATTACAGCAGCAACCAAGGGCTTTTCTTCATCCCGCTTAGCTTCTTCTTCTATTAATGATGCAATCGTCATAATTTGCTGTGTAGTAAATTGACTTGCTATTTCTCTAAAATCTTTTAGGCCTCCTGTATTTTTTAGATCGTTAAGATCAGAGTTATCAGTATCATTTACATTTAAAGATAAGTTATTTAACCTTTCTAACCAGCGTTTCTCAAAAACAGAAAGCATAACATCAAAGGTTTGCTCAGGGCTATACTCTTGAGGTATTACATAGGTATCAGGATATAAAAATCCTTCAAGTGAGTATTTAATTTCCTTAGTAGAAACACTGAGATAATTTCGTCCCAGGTCCTTTCGAGCATAACTCAAATACTCCTCTTCTGTATATGAAGTCAATACAGATAGTCTTCTGGCAATCTCTTCTACAGTAAAACCCTCAGGAATAGTTACCCTGAAGATAGCTATTCGACCGTCTACTAGCAAATTAATGATCTCTTCCATATCATAGCTAGGGTTAATATCATAGATTCCTGCCTTTAGACTATTTTCAAGGCCTTTAACATTTATCAATATAGCAAAGAGCATTTTTGATCTAATTAGATTATTATCATACAATTTATCTGCAATCTGACGCCCAGCTGTACCGCTTTCAATTATCAATGAAACACTATTCACTGACTCACGATCAACTGGCCCGATAAGGTATAAAACCCTCAAAGATATTGTTAAAACAATTATAAGAATAAATATGATTTTACCAGCTCTGCGCACTTTTAATTCTCCTTGGTATTAATATTTAATAGTCTTATTATACCAGAGGATGTAAGTTCATGCAATTTCTTCTAACAAAGTTCCATCTTTTATATGTATATTTGCCCTATCAATAACAGTAATTACAACAACCTTATTCAGTCTTACCTCTATAATCACAGCAATATCATGCTCCTGATCTATAATAGCAACCTCTTCACCTGAGTCATTATAAATCAAAACCTTGTAATCAAGTTCCTGTATAACATCAAGGACAACCTGGCGGTCTATACCTCGTTCTTCCATTCTCTCTAAAGCGTGAGTTGTACTCTCTATACGAAAATTATTATTATTAATAATTTCTATTTTTCCAAGTAGCATAAAAAATAAGCCTCCCTCAATCCTTCTTTATTAACAGTATTGCCATCATAAAACCATGATATACTGTCAATAATTGAGAGAAGCTTCAAAGGCTCCTAAAGCCTAATATTTTAGTCTTAATATCAATTCCCCACATAGCTTGTTAAAACAGGGATCTGGTGGAAAATAACAGCGGATAATTTATTGTTCTATGGCTAAATAACCCTCTCTAACCTTTTCAAACTCAGTCTCATCTTCAACAACACTTAAGATTTCTTCTTCTTCACCATTTTGAACTATTTTTAAAACAAAGGCCTCTGCATCATCATCATCAACCATATCCTCTGGAACAAGAATTAGATATTTATTGTCATCAATATCTAATTCTTCCTCGATAATATATTTATCTTCAGCACCTTGATCATCTCTAATTATTAAAACACCTTCATCTTCATCAACCCAAAAAGTTCCTTCATTGGCCATTTTATATTCCTCCTTTTTTTGATTTAGCATCTAAATAACTCTGTAGAATTATTGCTGCGGCTAATTGATCAATAACTTTCTTTCTTTTCTTTCTACTCAAATCTGCTTCAAGTAAAATACCTTCTGCTTGACGTGTAGTCAAGCGCTCATCCCATAGTTTAATGGGTATCTCTAACCTTTTCTCTAAAAAATTTACAAATTGATTTGTCTTTTCTACCCTTTTCCCAAGTGTTCCATTCATGTTTTTAGGTAGTCCTACTATAATCTCATCAATAGTATATTCTTCTATGTAGTCTTTTAATTCCTGAAAGTCTTCAGTCAAATTCTTTCTCCTAATTACACCCTTACTTTGAGCTGTCCACCTCATTTGATCACTTATAGCAATTCCAATAGTCTTATCTCCATAATCTAACCCCATACTTCGCAAAGAATAAACCTCCAGTTAATCACTTAGATTAAATACTTTCATATCACCAGGCTCTTTTACTACAATTTTGATTGCAAAACCCATATTGGGTAATCTTGTATTCTGACTACTTATACTGTAATTCTCAATATCTCCATTCTCTGCCAGTAAACTTTGGGCTTCTATCAAATCAAGCCCGGAAAGTCTTTTGACCAGATTTTCTGAATCAATAGATGGTATTACCGGGGCACTAATCCCTATTAATATATTATACATACTATTACCTTTTTCTTCAAGCTGTATTGATTCTATATTTATACCAGAACTCATTAATTGTACATTACTTGGAAGCTTATCCTTAAACAATTTTGTAACTAACCTATCTATCTCATTATTTTTTAGTAAATATCCCTTTGCGGTAAGACTACCCTCAGCATTTATTGCAGCAGCAATTTCTCCAACACTATGATTAAATTTATATGAAGGCTCTGAATAAGTAATTTTATCTTCAATTATTCTAAAATTACCACCTAATTCTTGATAAATCTTTGTAATCAATTTTGATTTTAATTTTTCATCCAATATTTTTTTGACTCTTTCCATGTCTTTGTCAGCTACCAGAGAGACTCGTTTATCTTCACCCCCCAGACTTGGTTCAGGGTTTATTACGTGTACCTTATCCAGAGAATGGTCTAATTTCTTGATGCGGCCAATACTAACATTACCAGTACTACCTATTGTCAAAGCCTCTATCTCAACTTCTGCTTGACCGGCTTTCATACCAACTGGTATATCCATTAGATAATCAACCTCTAATTTAGGTACTATTATATCTTTCATCGTTTTAAATTTAATATTGTTTTCAGTCATAATTATAGACCCAGCAGGAATTTTTACTTCTTCCTGTCTTTCATTTATAAATTTAACAACTCCCTTAGCCCGTGAATCACCAACTAATCTTACTCCTGATGTAGCTAATTCTTCCTGACCGCTAATTTCAACCTCAGTTTCATGTAAAGGTAGAATATTATTATCCCAATCTATCTGCTTTGCGCCTGTAGAAGCAGCTATTGTTATCTGATGTTTAGCCGTTTTGGTTACTGGTTCGATCTCTATAGTAGCAGTTGGATATAGAAAATAGAAGTAGGCCATAGCAATGATTAACAATATCAAGAATAGACTAAAAAAACCAGCGAAATTTTTCTTGTTACTCCTTCTTTTACTATTATTCTTAGATATATATTCTTTATTAATTCTTTTTTTGTCTTTATTCTCATAATTTTTATCATCACTACTATATCCCTTCTTATCATCTTCACTACCTACAGCAATATTCTTTTTAGCTTCAAGGTCTTCATCTTCTAATAGTGTGATATCTTCATTTTTTCCTTTATTTTGATTATTATCCCTATCCTCTTTATGAAAACTGCCAGGATTCTTGGAACTATTCAATTCTAATGCATTTAAATCTTTATACAAGAGAAAACCTGCTTTGCTAACTTTTTCTACTACCAGAGAATCTGGACTAATAAATACTACTTCCTTCCTATATTGCTCTGCGGTATTTCTTAAAAGTTTAAGATTAACTGAACTATTTAATATTAGCTGGCTATTTTTTACCACTAAAGCCAATTTTACTGCAGTAGTATTTTTAATTATATCAATTAAGTCTTTTATACTAGATTGATGATCAATATAAAAAACCCTATAAGCCCTGACTTTCAAGATTAATCAATCTCCTCTCTTCACTCACTAATTTTGCCCCACAATATGCTAGAGCCTTGGGGGTAGTATATTCAACTCCCGGAAGGAGTTTATGTAGATCTGTTATACCCTTAATGTCTCCTCCTTGTAATATATTTATTACTACGTTTTGTCCAAAAGGTAGTTTGTCTGTTAAATCCATCTCTTTAAAACCACTGATTAGACCTTTCATTCCACTGCCTCCCCCACAAAAGTAGATCTGTTTAGGTAGTAATTCACCTTGGGCTAACTCCAAAAGAGACAATTCTATACCCTGGTAAATAATATTTAGATCTGCTTTAATTAGCTTCTCAACAATTTTATAATCTTCTACTTTTTCACCACGGGAATATGCTAACTTCAACTCTTCTGCTTCCTTAAGAGTAATATTTAGATTAGAAGCTATTGTACGAGTAAATGCCCTACCACCCATTGCAAACATACGAGTTCCCTCAATTCCACCATTTCTTATCAAAGCAATATCTGTTGTACCTCCACCAATGTCTATTATAATAGCTCCAAATTCGTATGATTCATTATTCATAATCCCTTCTGCAATGGCCAAAGGCTCTGGGATAGCAAAATTTAATTCACACCCCAATTCATTGGCGATTGTTCTTAATGCACCTATTTGAACAAGGGGTACAAATGTATAAAATATTGTTATATTAATATTTTTACCCTGGAATTGATAGGGATTATTTACTTTATATCCATCTACCTTAATTTCGACAATTGTATGTTTTATTACTTCTAATTGTACATCTT
>JBDNGI010000163.1:0-7251 GCA_041689345.1 Halanaerobiales bacterium | reverse complement strand
AGTAAACCTTGAGATAAAATTACAGGAGGAGATTTATAATGGAAAAAATCAAGAGAGTAATACTTGTTGTATTAGATAGTGTAGGGATTGGAGCACTACCTGATGCCGAGGAATATGATGATCTAGGTGCAAATACTTTAGTCCATATAGCAGAAAAAATGTATGGACTAGACCTTCTAAATTTAGAAAAGTTGGGTTTAGGTAAAATTACACCCGTTCCAGGTTTAGAGGGAGATATATCCGCCATTGCTTCTTATGGTAAGATGGCCGCGGCTTCAAAGGGTAAAGATACTACTACAGGCCACTGGGAATTATCAGGTATAATATTAGAAGAGCCTTTTCCAACATATCCTGATGGATTTCCAGATGATATTATAGAAAAATTTAAAGAAGCAATAGGTAGAGATATATTGGGCAATAAAGCCGCTTCAGGCACAAAGATAATAGAAGAATTGGGACAAGAACATATAGACACTGCTAAGCCTATAGTCTATACATCAGCAGATAGTGTCTTTCAAATTGCTGCACATGAGGATGTTATACCCATAGAAGAATTATATAAAATGTGCAAAAAAGCCCGTAATATTTTAACAGGCGAAGATGCTGTGGGAAGAGTTATCGCTAGACCGTTTATTGGCAAACAGGGAAACTTTAAACGTACTGAAAGGCGTGAGGATTTTTCATTAGAACCTACAGCACCTACCATGCTCGATAAAATAACAGCTAGTGGTCAATCAGTCTATGCTGTTGGTAAAATAATAGATATTTTTGCGGGGAAAGGGATAAGTAAATCTAATCATACTGTTGATAATATGGATACGGTAGATGCTATGTTGAATTATTTGCAAGAAATGGAAGCAGGACTTTTGTTTGCTAATTTAGTAGAATTTGATATGACTTATGGTCATCGCAGGGATGTTGAGGGATATGATCAGGCTTTAATAGATTTTGATGACAGATTACCTGAAATTTATGATTCTATGAATGACACTGATGTCTTAATTATCACTGCAGATCATGGTTGTGATCCAACATTTAAAGGAACAGATCATACAAGAGAATATGTACCTTTGCTTATTTATGGTCAAGCTATTAAGAAAAATAATCATCTAGGAGTAAGGGAGACTTTTGCAGATCTAGCGTCAACAATTACTGATATCTTGGGAGTCGATATTGTGAAAAATGGCGAGAGTTTTAAAGAGGCGATCATTAATGAGGCCATATGATATTATTTATAAAAAAAGAGAAGGTAAAAAATTAAATGAAGAAGAAATTAATTATTTAATAAAGGAGTATTCAAAGGGTGATATACCTGATTATCAACTATCTGCCTGGGCGATGGCCGTTTATTTCCAGGGACTTGATGATCAAGAGACTGCATCTTTGACAAAAGCCATGGCTGAATCAGGTGATATGGTAGATCTATCTGCAATAGATGCTAGAATTGTAGATAAACACAGTACAGGTGGAGTAGGTGATAAGACCTCTCTGGTATTGGCACCACTGGTCAGTGCAGCAGGAATACCGGTAGCTAAAATGTCAGGAAGGGGATTGGGTCATACTGGTGGAACAATTGATAAACTGGAATCCATACCAGGATTTCGTGCAGAAATTAGCAGTCAAGAATTTATTCGTAATGTTAAATCAATTGGAATTTCTATTATGGCACAGACAGCTAATATAACCCCAGCTGATAAGAAACTATACAGTTTAAGAGATGTTACAGCCACAATTGAATCTATTCCCTTAATAGCCAGTAGTATCATGAGCAAAAAGATAGCTGGAGGAGCAGAGGGAATTGTACTTGATGTTAAAACAGGTAATGGTGCCTTTATGAAAAAGCGTGAAGATGCTATACAGTTGGCAGAAAAGATGGTTAATATCGGTAAAAATGTTGGGAGGAAGACTATAGCTGTGATATCTGACATGAACCAACCCTTAGGTAATAATGTAGGAAATATCTTAGAAGTACAGGAAGCAGTAGAATGTTTAGAAGGCAAGGGGCCTGATGATTTACGGGAATTATCTTTGACATTAGGATCTTATATGTTAATTCTTGCAGAAAAAACTGATGACTTTCAAAAAGGATATGAAATCCTTACTGAGCTGATTAATTCTGGTAAGGCTATGGAAAGGTTTATTCAGTTTATTTCTAAACAAGGCGGTAATACTGCTCTGATTAAAAACAATAAATTACCTAAGGCTAAGTATAACATAAGATTAAAATCTGATAAAGATGGCTATGTTAATAATATTAATGCTAGGGAAATTGGGCTCGGCGCTATGCTTTTAGGGGCTGGAAGAATAGATAAAGATAGTAAGATTGATTACTCAGTAGGTATAAAACTTCTAAAAAAAGTAGGAGATAAAGTTATAAAGGGTGAATCATTGGCAGTAGTATATTATAACGGTGAAGAAAAGTTAAGTGAAGTTAAAAAACGTATAAAGGATGCTTATAGTATTAAAGGAACAAAACAGGATAAAGTAGAATTAATACATCAGGTAATTTGACCTATTTTAAAAAAGAAAATATCCTCCAGCATATTCTGTATTATTAATTAATAAATATTAATAGTAGAGAAAAGGAGGTTTTTCTATGCTTAAGAAAGTATTCTTATCATTTTTATTAATTTTTTTCTGTTTAAGCACATCATTAATGGCTGCTCAAGAAGACTTTGAACTTGAATCTAAATCAGCTATTTTGATGGAATATGAAACTGGTGAAATATTATATCAAAAAGAAGCAAATCTTGAATTACCTCCTGCCAGTATGACTAAAATTATGACAATGTTTTTAGTTATGGAGGCAGTTGAGGAAGGTAGGGTTAAGCTAGATGATAAACTAGTAGTTAGTGAGTTTGCAGCCAGTATGGGTGGTTCACAGATATGGTTAGAACCTGGTGAAGAAATGACTCTGGAAGAGATGATGAAGGCAATTGCAATTGTTTCAGCTAATGATGCCTGTGTCGCTGTAGCAGAATATCTATATGGTACTGAAGATGCTTTTGTAAAAGGGATGAATGACAAGGCCAGGGAATTAGGATTAAAAAATACCTATTTTTATAATACAAACGGATTACCAACAGATAATCCTGATATCCAAGGAAATTATACCAGTGCTCATGACTTAGCTGAAATGGCAAGAGAATTATTGAAGCATAACAAAGTTCTTGAATGGACTTCAACCTGGATAGATTACTTACGTGATGGCAGCTCTGTTTTAAACAATACAAATCGATTAGTTCGTTTTTATCTGGGTGCTGACGGTTTGAAAACAGGTTATACTGAAGAGGCAAGGTTTTGTTTGACATCTACTGCTCAAAGAGAAGGAGTTAGATTTATTGCTGTTGTAATGGGTGTAGACGATTCAAGCACTCGCTTTGAAGAATCAGGAAAATTATTGACATACGGATTTGGAATGTATCAGGGTTTAAAGATTGCTAAATCTAATGAACTTATTGAAGAGATTTCTATTTTTAATGGTAAAGAGGAACTAGCTAATGCAATTGTAGATAAGGAGTTAATTGTTCCAGTCAGAAGAGGTAGAGAAGATGAAATTAGCAAGATTATAGAACTAAATGATAATATTCAAGTCCCTTTGATAAAGGGTGATAAAATTGGTCAAATTAAAGTCTATAAAGGTAACTTGTTATTGAAAAAAACTGATATTATAGTAGATAGGGATGTATATAAGGCTTCATTTTTCCAGATGATTTCGAGAATTATTCAACGGAGTATCATTAGTATAGTAGGTCTAGTTAGTTAATAAGACATTTCATATAAAAAAATGACAATAATAGTGTTAAATCCTGCCAAAAAAGACAATTTATGAGGCAGGATTATTTTTGCCTTTAGAGAATTATATAAAGGAGACTTGATCTCTTAGTAACACCGTTGAGGTAAAGTGAGTCTTAGTTTCAGAGTGTTATGCTGAAACTTAGCCCTAAAGGATGACCTAAAAGCCTAAGAACAAATCCTGGGAGATACTGCTACTTACAGTCTTAAAGAGGGGAAATCTAGTAGCAGTTAGTCATGAGGGTAAAGAAGGCTTGATCCAGCATTACCGTTAAAATATAAAGGACAAGTAAAATAATAGGAAAAGGAGGAAACACATTGAATATAAGAACTGAATCTAGGGGGGATGTTCTTATCGCTAGAGTATCAGGTGAATTAGATATTAGTACAGTTCCTTATTTTAAAAAAAAGATTCTAGATAAAACAGAAAGTACAGGAATAAATAATCTTGTATTGAATCTAGAGGGTGTCTCTTTTATCGATAGTTCAGGATTAGGTGCTATCCTGGGAAGGTATAGATATCTAAAAAAAAAGGATGGCAAGGTTTTACTTGTAAGTTTAAAACCACAGGTAAGAAAAATTTTTACTATGGCGGGTATGTTAAAAATTATGGATTCTTATAAAAATGAAGATGAGGCAATGAATGGATTCAATGAAGGGAGGATAGCTTAATGGATAATCATGCACATATAACTATACTAAGCAAAAATAATAATGTTGGGTTAGCACGTTTATCAGTAGCTACTTTTGCATCTGAATTAGATTTTACATTAAATGAAATAGAAGAAATTAAGGTAGCTATATCTGAGGCGGTTACTAATTGTATTATTCATGCATATCCCTTTGAGGAAGGATTAATTAGTATTGGTCTAAAAATAGTTGAAAACAAACTTATAATAGTAATAGAAGATAATGGAGTTGGCATTGAGGATATAGATGCAGTACTTCAACCCGCTTATTCTACTAAAGATGATCATATGGGTTTAGGTCTTGCTTTTATAGATTCTTTTATGGACGAGTTTACAATTGATTCAAACAGAGATAGTGGTACAGTTCTTACAATGGCTAAAGTCCCAGAAAAGCATAAGAATAAAAAAATTAATAATGTTATAAATTAGGGCAGGTGGAAAGATGAATTATAATATGATCAACCTTCCCGATCTTGATTTGTTGAGCGATGAGGAGACTATCAAATATATTAAATTAGCTCAGCAGGGGGATGAAAAGGGGCTTGACAAAGTAGTTGAACATAATCTGAAACTTGTATTGAAGGTTACTTATCGTTTTAAGAGTAGTGGTTATGATCTCCAGGATCTCTTTCAAATTGGTGTTATTGGTTTAATAAAAGCAGCTAAAGGATTTGATATTAATAGGGGGTTTAAATTTTCTACATATGCAGTTTCCAAGATAATTGGAGAAATAAGGCTCCATTTAAGGGATGACGGTATTATAAAGGTAAGTCGTTCTTTAAAAAAAATTGCCAGGATAGTTCGCCAAAAAGAAGAGGAATTAAAAAAAAGATTAAATCGTTCACCTTCAATTAATGAATTATCTGCTGCTACCGAAGTATCAAAAGAAGATATTGTGAAAGCACTTGAGGCAAATAAAAATCCAACATCTATTTATCAGACCATTAATAATGATAGTAATAGTGATATATATTTATTAGATAGTTTAGGAGATGATCAGAGCAAATCAGATTTATCAACATTTGATAAATTAGAACTAACAGAAGTGATACGAAGTCTTGAACCTCGTGCCAGGAAGATAATTTTTATGAGGTATTTTGAAGATAAAACACAACGGGAGATTGCAGATGAAATAGGTGTGTCTCAGGTACAGGTATCTCGATTGGAAAAGAAAATATTAAGGGAATTACGAGATTCATTATAACCAGGGGAGACTCTGGTTTTTTATTATAGTTATTATTAAAATATTATAAATTTCAAAAAGCCAGCAATTTTTGCTGGTTTTTTTGTATATAATAATTGAAATTACATGATACTATAAACAGAATATTTTTTAGTATTTAAATTATTTAATAGAGGTGGTTCAGATTAGTAAATACTTTAATATAATATTAACATTTGTAGTAATAGTTTTGGTCTTTTGGGCTGTTTATTTTTTTCTTATACCAGAATTTGCTGAAAATATACCAACAGATGCTATAAAAATATAAGGTCTATAGAGTTTGTTATTAATCGGCTTTATTGGTATCTATACTATTTTGTAATTGATACAATGAGGAGTTGAAGAATGAATAATCCCATTAAGAAAAAACTAGACGATAATATAGAAGTGTTAAAGGAAGTGCTTGGTGCTGATGAGAGTTTTGATGTTCTCTTCCGTAATTTTGAGATTGGTGAGAAAAAAGCGTGTTTAGTCTTTATCGATGGATTTATAAAAGATGAATTGATACTCCCTATATTAAAGTTAATGGAGACAGAACGAGAAGAGATTTCAGTAGATGTTATTAAGAAAATCCTAAATAATAGGTTACCATATTATGAGGTAGAAACTCAAAAAGATCTTGATCAGGTTGTTCAACAGATATTAGCTGGACCCCAGGCCTTGCTAATAGATGGTGTTGATGAAGCAATAATTATCGATGGACGTACCTGGTTAAGCAGATCACCAGATGAACCAGAACTGGAAAAAGCAACCAGAGGACCTGCTGATGGCTTTGTGGAGACAATGCTTTTTAATGTAAATGCTGTCAGAAGAAGAATCAGGGATGTTAATTTTCGTGCTGAAGTTTTACAGGTTGGGAAACGCTCCAAAAACGATGTAGCCTTAGTTTATATAAAAGATATCATCAATCCAGATCTTCTAAAAGATATCAAAAATAAATTAGAAAATATTGATATTGATGGACTACCTCTTGCTGATAAATCTATTGAGGATGTTATAACTGGGGGAACACTTAATCCACTACCACTGGTTAGGTATACTGAGAGACCAGATAACGTAGCTGCACATATACTGGAAGGGAATTTATGTATTATTGTTGATAATTCACCTACAACTCTAGTATTGCCAGCACCATTTTTATCTCATATTCAGACTTTAGAAGTCTATAGGAAGGGCCCTGTAATGGGTACTTATTTTTCTTTTATGAGAATAATTGCTATATTGATATCTGTTTTTTTGCCGGCTATCTGGCTGTTGCTGGCTACAAATAAAAATATATTACCAGAATACCTTGGTTTTATAGGTGTTAAAGAAAGTAGTACTCTAGGATTGGGGGTACAGTTTATACTGATCAGTCTGGGTATAGACTTGATCAGAATGGCGTCTATTCAAACTCCCAGTACATTAGCAAGTTCTTGGAGTTTAGTTAGTGCTCTACTATTGGGTGATTTTGCTGTACAGGTGGGCCTTTTTTCTCCAGAGGTAATCTTATATATGGCAATTTCAGCTATAAGCAATTTTGCAATACCAGGATATGAACTTGCT
>JBDNGI010000162.1:0-7695 GCA_041689345.1 Halanaerobiales bacterium | reverse complement strand
GAACTATTAAGAATCCTCGTTCATGAACGATAGTGAATGGGCGGGGAGTATGTCAAATAGTGGTAGATTAGATACTAGAATCCTACTATAACAGGGTTTTGACAATATATTTTGAAAGATTTTTTGACAATGCGACATTTCATAAGGGTGGAATGGTATGAAAGCAATAGTCAATGGTAAAATAATTACAATGGCAGACAAAACTATTGAAAGAGGCATAATCTTAATCTGCTCTGTCTGTTAAAGCAGGTATGGATGAGGAGGAAGCATTAAAAGCTATTACTATTAATGCTGCTGAGATATTAGGTATAGATGATCGTGTTGGTAGTATTAAAGTAGGGAAAGATGCGGATATAGTTATCTTTGATGGTCATCCATTAGATCTCAAAACAAATATAGAGACTGTTATTATAAATGGGAATATTGTTGAAGATTATTAGCTATTATGTAGAATTTCTTAAGATATCAATTAATCTTTGATATCAGAAAAAAACAAAATTGGAGCTATTTGATATGAAAAAAAATATTGGAGTTGTAAACGGTTTATATCCGATACCAGATGTAATTGTAGGTACTGAGGTCGATGGAAAAGTTAATTTCGTGAATATTGCATATGTTGGTATTGTGGATCGGGATATAATATCTGTAAGTTTTGCAAAAGAAAGATATTCCGGTCGGGGACTTATTCAAAATAAGACATTTAGTATAAATATGATTAGTGAAGATATGCTTGTAGAAGCAGATTATGTTGGTATAGTTTCAGGAGAAAAAGTCGATAAGTCAAGTGTGTTTTCGGTTTTTAAGGGTCAATTAGAGGGAGCACCAATGATAAAAGAATCTCCTGTTTCTATGGAGTGTGAGTTGATAGATACTAAAGAAATGGAAACACATGTTACTTATTTTGGCAGAATCAAAAACACTTATTGTAATGAAAGTGTTTTAGATGAAAATGATAAAATAGATATAGAGAAGGCTAGTCCAATATTATATGCTAGTAAAAAATATTGGATACCTGGTAAAGATATTGGGAAGTGCTGGAGCATAGGAAAACAATATAAAAATAATTAATCTAGTTTAAAAAAAGTTTAAAAAAATAAAATGATTATTTTGACATATTAGCAAAAATGCTATATAATAATATATTAACAGAAAGATATAAGAAAAAAACTATGAACAGGAATAATTAAAATAATGTTATTAAAGCGAATCAGGGATGGTGAAAGCCTGAAAATAACAAATTTAATTGTCCCACCTGGGAGTTGTGAGCTGAACTTTAGTAAGCCCAATCGGTAGTCAACCGTTATATTGATAGATTATTTCAATGAGCATATTCTATTTAATAATAATGAGATTTTTACTGAATAAATACAGTTGCCTTAAGGAGTAATTTTTTGAGTGGGTCTAGTCATAAATTGACTGATCAACAAGGATGGTACCGCGAGCATAACCTCGTTCCTGTATGGGGGCGAGGTTTTTTAATACCTATATATTAAAATTATCTCCTTATATTTATAAGAAATATCAGGAATTATTGTGTCAAGTGGGAGTACGTGTTGTCAAAGTTAAAAAGATGATTTTTACTAAGATGTAAAGTTAGCAGATGTGAAGTACATAAAATAATCATACAGGATGAGATAAATGAGAAAGAAATTTTATAAAAAAATAGTAATTAAAATAGGAAGTAGTTCTCTAACTCATAACGGTGGGAAATTAAATTTAGGTAGGATTGATCATTTTCTCCGTCAGATGGTAGATTTAAAGAATCAGGGCAGGGAAATATTATTTGTTACCTCAGGTGCCATAGGGGTGGGTATGGATGAATTAGGTCTTAAAGAAAGACCTAATTCTATATCAGAACAACAGGGTATGGCGGCTATTGGTCAAGCACAACTTATGGCCATCTATAATAAATTTCTCAGGGAATATGGTGAAATTGGAGCCCAGGTTTTATTAACATCAAGTGATTTAGAAAGCAGGGATCGTTATTTAAATGCCTATAATACTATGGAAAGTTTATTAAAAAATGGAGTTATCCCAATTATAAATGAAAATGATACTGTGGCAACCCAGGAAATTAAGTTTGGTGAAAATGATACATTATCCGCCCGTGTTGCAGGTTTGATGGAGGCTGATCTTTTAATAATTTTATCTGATATTGATGGCTTATATAATGGAGATCCCCGTATTAATAAAGATTTAAAGGTAATCAATAAAGTAGATAAGATTACTAAAGAAATAGAAGAAATGGCAGGGGGAAGGGGTAGTAGTTTAGGCACAGGTGGTATGCACACCAAAATAGAGGCTGCCAAAATTGCTGTTAATTCAGGAATTTTAATGGTGATAGGTTCAGGTCATAATAGATATACAATATCTAATATTATTAAGATGTTGGAAGATAAGGCCGATTATTCAATAGGTACTACTTTTTTACCCCTTGAAAAATCCCTTAGTAAACGTAAACACTGGTTATTATATAACCAGACTGTTTGCGGTAGTATTAAGATAGATGCAGGAGCTGAGAAAGCGCTATTGAAGAGGGGAAAGAGTCTACTAGCAGGTGGAATATTAAAGGTTACTGGTTATTTTGAACAGGGGGATACAGTAGCTATTTTAAATGAAAATGGAGAACAGATAGCTAAGGGTTTAGCTAATTATTCGTCTGAAGAAGTTGAACTTATTAAGGGACATCATTCAGAAGAAATTATTTCACTACTGGGATATATCAATAGGCCAGATGTAATTCACAGGGACAATATGGTTATAGATGTTTAATCCACGGTAAATAAACTGGGACTTTTAGAACAGGCTCTTATAGTTATTCGGTGACTAAAAAAATTTAAAGGGGGAATTTGTAGTGAGTATTCGAGAAGAGGTTGTAAGTCAGGCAAAAAAAGCAAAAGAAGCAGCCAGGAAGCTTGCAAATGTATCTACAGAGGTGAAGGATAGGGCATTATTAGAAATCGCTGATAGGCTAGAGAGCTCAATAGCTATAATTATTCTTGAAAACAAAAAGGATATGGAGGCCGGGGAAAAAGCTGGTCTGAGTAGAGCGATGTTGGATAGGTTGGAACTGAATAAAAACAGAATTAAGGGTATGAGCGATGGTCTTAGGGAATTAGTTAATTTAAAAGACCCTATTGGTGATGTTATTAAGATGTGGAAACGCCCTAATGGGCTACAGATTGGTCAAATGCGGGTACCTTTGGGTGTAATCGGTATTATTTATGAATCAAGGCCAAATGTAACTATCGATGCTGCTGGACTTTGTCTAAAAGCCGGGAATGCAGTTATTTTACGCGGGGGATCAGAGGCGATTAATTCTAATAAAATTCTAACTAAGATTGCTGCAGAGGCAGCGGTTGATGCAGGATTACCTGATTTTTCAGTACAGTTAATACAGACGACGGATCGTGAGGCAGTTGCTGTTTTATTTGAATTGAATGATTACCTAGATGTCCTTATACCTCGCGGTGGTGCTGGTTTAATAAATCGCGTGGTAAATGAATCAAAAGTGCCTGTTATTGAAACAGGAGTGGGCAATTGTCATATTTATGTAGATAAGGATGCTGATCTGAGTATGGCTCTTGATATTGTATATAATGCAAAGACCAGTAGGCCGGCTGTTTGTAATGCAGCTGAGAGTTTGCTTGTTCATAAGGATATGGCTAAAGAATTTTTACCTGAACTATATGATCTGTTTAGGAAAAGCGATGTTGAATTACGGGGCTGTCCAGAAACTAAAGAAATTATACCTGAGGCTAAAGAAGCAACTGAGAGTGATTGGTCTGCAGAATACCTTGATTATATTATGTCTGTAAAGCTAGTTGATAGTTTTGAAGAGGCAATTGCTCATATTGATAAATATAGTACTAAACATTCTGAAGCAATTATAACTAATGATTATAGCAGGAGTCAGCGTTTCTTACAGGAAGTTGATGCTGCAGCTGTCTATGTAAATGCCTCCACTCGCTTTACTGATGGTAGTCAATTCGGTTTAGGTGCAGAAATTGGTATTAGTACACAAAAACTCCATACAAGGGGTCCTATGGGTCTAAATGAATTGACTACAATTAAATATGTTATCTATGGCCAAGGGCAAATAAGGGAGTAATTTTAAGAATAATTATTTAATATAAAAGGGTTGTGATAAATGTGAAGTTAGCAATTATAGGACTAGGAAAGATGGGGACTGCACTTTTGCAGGGGATGCTAGGTAGTGGTCTATACCAGCCTAAAGAAATAGTAGGTTGTGATCTTTATGTAGAAGATACTGATAGTAATGAAAAGTATTTTGGTATTAAGACTATGAAGGATAATATCGACGCCGTTAACCTGGCTGATATAATTATTTTAGCTGTCAAACCACAGGTAATACCAAAAGTTACTTCCAGAATTGCTGAATATACTGCTAATAAGCTGATTATCTCTATTGCAGCAGGCTTAACTTTAGAGAATCTTAGGAAGCAATTAGTTAATTCGGCTCGGATAGTCAGAGTAATGCCTAATACTCCTGCATTGGTGGGTGAAGGGGCAGCTGCTTTTACATCAGGATCAGATACTACTACAGATGACCGAAAAATTGTCAAAGATATTCTGCAAAGTGTTGGAGAAGTAGTAGAGGTAGAGGAAAAATTAATGGATGCAGTGACAGGTTTAAGTGGTAGTGGTCCTGCCTATGTCTATATGATTATTGAAGCTATGACTGATGGCGGTGTTCTAATGGGTTTGCCAAGAGATATGGCTCTGAAACTTGCTGCTCAAACTGTGCTAGGCTCAGCTAAAATGGTAATGGAAACAGGGAAACACCCTGGTGAACTAAAAGATGCAGTTGCATCTCCTGGTGGAACTACCATTCGCGCTATTGAAAAGCTTGAAGAAAAAGGCCTTCGTTCTAGTTTAATTAAGGCTGTAAAGGCTTCTGCTGAAAGATCGAAGGAATTGAATGATTTATAATCCTATGTTGATATTAAATCTTAAACGCTCATCATTTAATCTGTCAGCAATATTCCACGATGTAATTTTAACATTACAGTCTCTCCTAGACTGTAATTCAGCGCTGACGCATTATAAAAATTAATGTGTTTAAGAGCCGATATATGGACAAACAAAAAATAGTTTAAAAATTTTTTATCTAAAAAAGTACTGGACTTAATAAACAAGATATGTTTGATAAATGGTAATCTTTTAATTAAGGAGGCTACATTTATGGAAGGAAAAGATAAGATACTCTTATGCGGTCGAGAATTTACACAAAAGGAATTAGATGAAGTAATAGAAACGGCAAAAATGTTTTCAAATTTAAGCAGATCAGAATTAGCATTTACAATATGTGATCATCTAGAGTGGTACACTCCTGCTGGAAATCATAAAATCCATTCAGCATTAAGTTTATTAGAGAAATTACAAAAACAAGGCGAAGTGGATTTGCCAGATAAACAAAAAAGGAGAAAAACTACACGAGGGGTAAAGAAATTAACATCTAAAACGGGGACTAAGGCCGAAATAATTGGAACAGTATCTGACTTTTATCCAATAAAAGTAGAGTTAGTAGAAACAAAAGATAAGAGAAATTTATGGAATGAATATGTCGAAAGATATCATCCAATAGGATATAAATTTCCTTTTGGAGCGCGCCAGAGATACTTCATAATTGGAACAGCAAATGATAAAGAAGAGATATTGGGTTGCCTACTCTTTTCAGCTGCAGCCTGGGCATTAGAAAAAAGAGATAAATGGATAGACTGGGAAGAAAAGCATCGCAGTATGTATTTAAATGGGATAGTAAATAATACTAGATTTCTAATTTTCCCCTGGGTAAAGATAAAAAATCTTGCTAGTAAGGCTCTCTCCATGGTAGCTAAAAGGATACAATCCGATTGGAAGGAACGATATAATTATGAACCAGTATTACTAGAAACATTTGTAGACGAAAAAATGTATAGTGGTATATGCTATAAAGCAGCTAATTGGATTTATCTTGGCAAAACCAAAGGTCGTGGTCGTCAAGATAGGAATAACGAAAAATTATCCAGTCCTAAATTAATATATATGTATCCTTTGGTAAAAGACTTTCGTTCATATCTTAAAGGAGAACGTTCTGACTGGGGGTTGAAATAATGTTTTTCTCATCTGCCAATAACAGTACTACTTGATGGTCTTTATCCTAATGGACCTCTCCTTAGTTTATGTAGAAAATATCATTGGGATTATATGATAGTTTTAAAAGACGATAGTTTAAAAACGGTTTGGGAAGAAGCTTATGGATTAAAGAAATTAGAGACAGATAATAATCTAGAAGGTACATGGAAGGGTCATAAGCAGCTTTTCTGGTGGATAAATGGTATAGAATATCGTTATGGAAATAATGGACGTTATCGCTTAGAATTAAATCTTGTAGTCTGTGAGGAAACCTGGGAAGAAGTTAATAAACAAACAGGTGAAATTGAATATTATTAACGAAGGCTCTCTGCTTTCTGGTATTTATTCTAACCAACCAGATAAGGAGGGATTTTTTTATGTTGTTAGTACAAACAAAAGAAGTGAATAAGTGGATAGGTGCTCGGCAGTTATTAAAGGATATATCTTTTAATATATATCGAGGAAATAAGATCGGATTTGTTGGTCATAATGGTACCAGGGAAACTGCTAATGAAATTTGGGAATTGAGCAGTAATGGTCTGGATTGCTTTAAGGGGATTTATAATGATTTTTTTAAATATAAACAGGGAGATTTTAAAGCCGGTCAAGAATTAGAAGACGAATTAGTTAAAATGAAACGGGTTGAATTGTTAACTCAGCTTGAACAGACCAGTGATGAAAAGAAAATTGAAAAAATAAATACTGAGTTAGACCAGCTTTGTTGATAAGAATGTTTGTCTGGAGTTGTTACCTTTCAGTAATGCTATCCAAGAAAAAAACCAAGCTAGATTTAAATATTATACTATATAAACAATAATAAATCGAACAATATATTTAAAAATATTGTGCGGAATAGTTGCTTAAAATCGTCTATAGTGATATAATATTTTTAGAGGTGATTGTATGAAATCGGTAAATTATAAAGAAGGTCTTGTAATAACTGCAACCGAGTTTAAACAGAGCTTAGGAAAATATTTGGATTATGTGGAAGAACAAAATGATGTGGTTATAACGAAAAATGGTAGTAAAATTGCCCGGTTAACTCCTTATATAACCGATATTGAACAGTATTTTACTGTGAGAGAAAAGGCATTGGATTATCAATATGGAGGGAAAAAGGTTTCTTATGAGGAGTTTATGGAGATTTATGAAAAAAGTACTCTTAGGATGGAATTTATTAATGGAGAAATCTTCATATTGGGTTCTCCAAGCTTAGGACATCAGGAAATACTTGGCAGACTGTATCTTGTATTTACTGAATATTTTAAAGATAAGGAATGCAGGGTATTTTTTGCACCCTTTGATGTCCATTTTAATAAGAAGGATTTTAAGGAACCGGATGTCATGCAGCCAGATTTATTAGTAGCCTGTGACCTGGAAAATAATATTACAGAAAAAGGACGATACATGGGCACGCCAACCTTTATTATTGAGATACTATCTGATAGCACCAGAAATAAGGATATGATAGACAAATTAAATACTTATAGGTTATCAGGAGTTAAGGAATATTGGTTAATAGACCAAAAACAGGAAAATATCATGATATATAGTTTT
>JBDNGI010000161.1:0-5536 GCA_041689345.1 Halanaerobiales bacterium | reverse complement strand
TTGATACTCAGGATCAGATTCTTTCTGATCGGCAGGTAAATTTACTCAGAGCTGAATACCATGGCTAAGTTTTTCGTTACCCGGTGCTTCAGAATGTTTTATGCTTTTGCCTGCATTGAAGGCCTGAACTCCACCTGAACCTATCTCTGCCTTGTTACCTTGATTATCTTCATGACGGAACGAACCATCTAGCATATAAGTGATTGCTTCAAATCCCCGGTGTTCGTGAGTAGGAAATCCACTGGGTGGAGATACAAAGAATTCATCCATAAGTACAAAGGGATCATGATGCCCATCATAATTATTTGTAGGGAACAATCTTTTAACTCTAGCCCCTTCACCTTCATCCATTTCAATACTTTTTATTTTAATGTTTGTAGTTTTCATTATGTATTAACCCCCTATAAATATTATCATGTAATTTAATTATAATATTTATTAAATATCTTTTCAGTAAGTAGTTTACAATTTGTTTAATTAATTATTTTGATTTTATAAATGGCATAGATCATATTTTTGTAAGATAAAAGAACTGTAGCCACTTGACAAACTAGTATAAATAGAATTATAATTGTAGCAAAACAAAATAAAACAAAACAAAATAAAAATTAAAAGTACAGTTGGCAATAGTAGCAATATCTTTAAGCGAGCAGGGGTTGGTGAAAGCCTGTATTATTGTGAAACGGCACCAATATATTTGTACATATTTAAGAGTGGTTGGTTATTTAAATCCAACAACTGAGGTGGAACCGTCCAATTGGACCCTCAGGTCATCTGACCTGGGGGTTTTGTCGTGTACCTTGTAAATACAGACTAAGAACTCATTTTATAAATTGAAAAAAACTGCTAGGCTAGATTATTAGTAAAACTAACTATATTATGGAGGTAAAATAAAATGAAAAAAGATATTGTTGGAGAAGACTTGATGAACAAAATAGTGGCTTTATGTAAACGTCGTGGGTTTATCTATCAAAACTCAGAGATTTATGGGGGTATGGCAAACACCTGGGATTATGGCCCAATGGGTGTTGAGTTAAAGAAAAATATTAAAGACTCCTGGTGGAAGAGTTTTGTTCAAGAACGGGATGATGTAGTAGGACTTGATTCGGCAATTATAATGCATCCTGAAACCTGGGAAGCATCTGGCCATCTAAGTAATTTTAATGATGCTTTAATAGATTGTAAAACATGTAAGTCACGCTTTAGAGCAGATCATATTATAGAAGATGCCTTGGAACAGGATGTTGAAGGTAAAACAGAAGATGAGATGACAGGTATTATACATGATAATGAGATAAAATGCCCTACATGTGGGAATGTTGATTGGACAAATGCCCGTTTATTTAACTTGATGTTTAAAACCTTTCAGGGTGTTGTTGAGGATTCTTCTAATGTTGTTTATTTACGCCCAGAAACAGCACAGGGTATTTTTGTAAATTTTAAGAATGTTGCTGATACAACAAGGGTAAAATTACCCTTTGGAATAGGACAGATTGGGAAAGCCTTTAGAAATGAGATAACTCCAGGAAATTTTATCTTTAGAACAAGGGAATTTGAACAGATGGAATTAGAATTCTTTGTAATGCCAGGTGATGATGATCAATGGTTTACATATTGGCGCCAATATACAATGGATTGGTTAAAAGACTTAGGACTTTACGAGAATAGATTAAAGTATAGTGACCATGCAGAAGAAAAATTAGCTCATTATTCTAAAGCTACAACAGATATAGTATATAAATTTCCTTTTGGCTGGGAAGAATTATGGGGTATTGCCAATAGAACTGATTTTGATGTTAACGCACACATAGAGCAATCTGGTAAAAAGCTAACTATTTTTGACCATGAAAAGGGCGAACATGTTGTCCCATATGTAATAGAGCCTTCTGTGGGTGTTGATAGAATGTTGTTGGCCTTCTTAGTAGATGCTTATAGTGAAGATCAAATTGATGGATCAGATAGGGTTTTCCTTGATATAGATCCTAAATTAGCACCTATAAAAGCAGCTATATTCCCCTTAAGTAAGAAAAAAACATTGCCAGATATAGCTAAAAATATTTATAATAAATTAAATAAATTATTTAATGTTGAGTATGATGATAGCGGTAATATTGGTAAGAGGTACCGCCGTCAGGATGAGATAGGTACACCTTTCTGTATTACGGTAGATTTTGATACTCTTGATGACCATAAAGTTACAATAAGGGATAGAAATACCTTGGAGCAGGATAGAGTCAGTATTGATAAGGTTCTGGATTATTTAGTAGAAAGACTATAATTATATATTTAAGCTACAATTTTAAAAAAACTCCATAATTATTATTAAAATATGGAAAAGAGTGTTTGCATGTTATATATATGTTAAACCCCCTTTAAGTAGATCTTATTAATGGAATTTTCAATCCCTATCTACTTTAAGGGGGTTGAGTATAAATAGTTGTTTTTTTTAATTTAACTATAGTATGTAAGACAGCCCTAGGCTTTGATTGAAACCGATGTAAATTTATGGTATTATTGAGATTGAAAATGGTGATTTTTAAAAATATAATAAGGGAAATGATGATCTAAAAAAATTATATTAAAATAAGAGGAGTGATATTATTTTTGTTGAAGTTTTCTCACAAATCATTCAACGGAATACCTACCATGACTTTCTACTAGCATTGATATTTTTTGCTAGTGGTATTATTCTTGTTAGGCTGACATCTTATATTTCAGGAAAATTACAAAAGTGGATTAATCAACGTGGAACTAAAATAGATATTATTTCGATTCTTAGGTCTAGGGTATTTCCTTTATTATATTTTGCTGTTTTTTATATAAGTATTAAGAGATTAATATTACATCCATTGTTAAATAGTATTATTAATTATATAGCTTTAATATTAATTGTGTTTTATGGAATAACTCTCTTACAAAAGTTAATAATACAGTGGTTAAATAGATACTGGGGTAAAAAAGAACAGGATGATAGTAAGAAACAAATCTTTGAAGCAGTTATTCTTGCAGTTAAAGTTACTATTTGGTTTATTGCAGGATTAATAATATTGGACAATATGGGTGTTAAAATATCAGGGTTGATAGCAGGTCTTGGTATTGGTGGTGTTGCTATTGCACTTGCAGCTCAGGCAATACTGGAAGACATATTTAGTTATTTCATAATATTCTTTGATAGACCATTTGAAATAGGGGATTTTATTATTATTGGGGAATATCTAGGAACAATAGAACACATTGGGCTTAAAACAACCCGAATTCGAAGCCTTGGTGGGGAACAATTGATCTTCTCTAATAAAGATTTAATAAATTCCCGGGTTAAGAATTATAAAAGGATGAAGAGACGTAGAATTTTATTTAATTTTGGTGTTGTGTATCAGACCCCTATAGATAAATTAGAAAAGATACAAGGAATTGTACGGGATATAATTGTGGAGCAGGATTTAGTAGATTTTGATCGTTGTCATTTCAAATCATATGGTGATTATTCTTTAATATTTGAAGTTGTATATTATGTTAATGACAGGGATTATAATATCTATATGAATATAAATCATCAAATATTATTAAGTATGAAAGAGGAGTTTGGAAAAGAAAATATTAGTTTTGCTTATCCTACACAGAGTATATATATGCATACAGAAAATTGATAAAACATCATGATAGTGGTTATCCCGGTAGATAATTCCGGGATTTTTTCTGTTTATAAAACTAGTTATATAACTAAGAGATTAATCATGACTAGTAATAATACTAATTTATTTTTTTGTAAGTTAGATTCACAATATCGTATTGTCTATCATATTTTATAGTAAATCATCTTATATTTAGCAAAAATCTTACTAATATTTACGAATATTGTTTCGCTAGGACTTAAAGATAAATAATATAAGACATTTAAGAAAAGAGGTGTAAAAATTAATGAGTGAAGAAAATAATCAAGAATTAGAAGTAAATCTACAAATGTTTAGACCTCATGAATGTTTCCAACGTAGATTAGGCAAGGAGTTTCAAGATCAGATTGTAGTCGTTGAATTTTGCTGTGGTCAATTTCTGAAAAAAGCAATAGGTGTCTTAACTCTTGTTGGTAAAGACTTCGTTGAATTAGTTGCAATTCGTGGTGACGTAATAGCAGTAGATATATATGGACCTAGCGGTATAATTGATACCGAGGAAGCTGCTAGTATTATAATTCCACTAGATAGGGTTGCAGGAGTAGAATTAGTCTGTCCTCCGTGCCCACCATGTCCTCCAAAACGTCCAAGGCGTCCCGGACGACCATTTAATGCAGATGATTCAGAGGAAGAATAGAGATCTTAGTTTAATTATACAAAAAAGGTGAGCATGATATATTAATAAAATCAAAGCTTCAATTATAAGAGATCTACTTTGTAAGCAATTATAATTTATAATATACTAAATTTGAATAAACTCCCCAGTAAGATCTGGGGAGTTTATTTATATTGTCTTGGTGTAATCATACCTAAGGATCTCAGTCAATAATGTCAGAGGGTGTAACTGAGATGCGGTGTTTAGCGAGGTACTCCTATAAACATTTCAACATAAATATAGCCTCTGTTAGCCTGTTTAATTCCAATACCAAGATGAGTGAAGTTAGGATTTAGTATATTTTTCCGATGACCACTGGAATTCATCAAGGCTGTATGTGCTCTATTTACAGATGTGTTTTGAGCAAGATTTTCTCCTGCATATTGATAATCTATTCCGAATTGATTCATCATATCAAATGGGCTGCCATATGTTGGCGAATAGTGACTAAAATAGTCATTATCAATCATATCTTGTGCTTTTATACGAGCTACTCTTGTTAATTCCGAGTCACTACTTAAAACAGGTAAACCATTCTTAGTTCTTTCTTGGTTGACTAGATTGAGTAATTGGCTTTCCTGTCCTCTATCCACATTTTCGACTGGAGCATCCGGCACTGTAGGTTGTTGTGGTTGTTCTGGCTCTCTTGGAGCGGGTTCGGTTTCTGGTTCTTCTGGTGTTGGATCTGTAGGTTCTTCTGGTACATTTGGTTGTTGCTCAGGTGTCTCGGGTTGATTTGGTATATTTGGTTGTTGGTCAGGTTGATCATCTGCATTCCCATCAGGTTGTTCAGGTTGAGGTGGTCTGGGTGTTTGAGGTTGCCTATCCTTTACAACTGGTTCTGTTTTTGTAGAATCTATGCAACCTACTCTATAATTTTCTAATCTAACTACATACCAATCGTCAATTTTTCCAAGTACACGTACAATATCCCCTGTATTTAAGATAGTTATTGTATCATAGCGTTCACTAGCTCCAGATTTTACTTCTAATCGCTCTAAAACCCTGGCATTTTTTACATCAGCCATTCTAAATATAGAAGACTCCATCGGGTCAAAGGGTTGACTAAGTTCCTGATTTGCACAAGAAATTACTAGCATGCTTAAAGCCGTTAAAACAAGTATGATAAATATTTTCTTCATTGCTATTCCTCCAATCTTAATTTTACTAATATTATGTACTAAGTGGTTTTTTTTATTTAATATTTTAA
>JBDNGI010000160.1:0-2846 GCA_041689345.1 Halanaerobiales bacterium | reverse complement strand
GGGCTTTTGATGATTGGCATAACACTTCTACAGGGTTTAATAGATTATATCAAACGATATATTACTGAATATATTTCTCAGAATATAATTCATGATATTCGTTCAAAACTTTATGCTCATTTAAATAAACTATCTTTTGCCTTCTTTGATTATTCTCGAATTGGGGATATAATGTCCAGGGTGACAGCAGATGTAGATACATTAAGGGGATTTTTGGCTAATGCAATTGTTTATATCTCCAGTAATGTCCTAACAATTATCGGTATTTTAATTATTATGGCAAGCTGGGATTATAGGTTGGCAGCCCTATATTTGTTGATGCTACCATTTATGGTTTATGGGATGATTCAATATTCTACAAGGGTTCGTCCTATGTTTAAACAGGTGCGTAAAAAGTTTGCCCGTTTAAATGAAATAATACAGGAAGATATATTAGGCATAGAAGTTACTAAGTTATTTGGTAGAGAGAATAAAGAGAAAAAAGAATTCAAAAAAGCAAATATACAATATACTGATTTTAATATCTATGCAGCTAAAGTCTCTGCTTTCTGGATGCCATATGTTAACTTTTTTATGGGTGTTGGAACAGCTTTGGTAATTTGGTATGGGGGAAGACTGGTAATCAACGGCGGCATATCAATTGGTATTTTAGCTGCCTTTATAAGTTATATAGCTATGTTACTACGTCCTATCAGACAAACTGGGATGATGATTAACTTTAGTAATCAAGCAGCTGCAGCAGCAGAAAGGATTTTCCAGATACTTGATACTAAACCTGAAATACAAGATGATCCCAATGCTGTTGACTTACCAGCAGTAGATGGCAAAGTCGAGTTTAGCAATGTTTCTTTCTCATATCAGGAGGGAAAAGAGGTTTTGAAAGATATTAATCTTAAAGTTAAAGCAGGGCAAACTGTAGCTATTGTGGGACCGACTGGAGCTGGGAAAAGCACACTTATTCATCTCTTGCCCCGTTTTTATGATCCGGATCATGGAAAAATATTAGTTGATAATTATGATATTAATAAAGTTACTGTAGAAAGTTTAAGGAAGCAGGTGGGCATTGTTCTACAAGATACCTTTCTATTTGCTGCCTCAATAAAAGAAAACATCTCATATGGTAGACCTGATGCTAGTATTGAAGAGATAATTGAAGCTGCAAAAATAGCTCAAATTCATGATTATATAGAAACTTTACCTTTGGGATATGAAACACCAGTAGGGGAACGAGGGGTTAGTTTATCAGGTGGTCAGAGGCAAAGACTGGCAATGGCCAGGGTACTTTTGACAAATCCACGCTTATTAATACTAGATGAACCTACATCCAGTGTAGATGCTGAGACTGAAGATAAGATGCAGCAGGCCTTAGCAGCAGTAATTAAGGGCAGAACTACTTTTATAATTGCCCATAGACTTTGGACAGTAAAGAATGCTGATAAAATAGTAGTAATTAAAGATGGTACTATAGTTGAACAGGGAACACATCAAGAATTAATCAATAAAGGTGGTTTTTATAGTAAGGTTAATGAAAAAGACTTAATAATTGATGAGAATAAAAGGAAGGAAGTAGGTGAACTGGGATGAGGGGTGGTTTTGGTAAAAGGCTAACAAATGATAATCAAGAAGAAATTAAATTATCACAAGTAAATAAAGAAGCCCTAAAAATATTATTAGGATATTTGAAATCAAATATAAAGACATTACTATTTGCTTTTCTGGCAATGATAGTTGTGACATTGACTATTCTTGCTGGTCCTTATTTAACAAAGTTGGCTATTGATAATTATATCTTAAAAGGTGATCTTTCAGGTTTGAATATTATCTTCATATTAATGTTGATATCTTATGCTTTGTTCTGGTTTTCTTCATACTGGCAGACTTACCTTTCCAGTATGGTTGGACATAAAATAGTGGCTAGTATTCGAGAAGGTCTTTATACCCATCTTCAAAAACTACCAATAGATTTTTATAGAAAACAAATTACTGGAGATATTATGTCCAGATTGACTCATGATGTAAATGCCCTTTCTGATCTTGTATCATCTGGGTTTATTCACTTTTTTAATGATTTACTGACATTGATAGGTATAATGATCATTATGCTGTTTTTAAATATAAAACTTGCTTTAATAAGTTTTATAATGATACCTTTTATCTTTTTTGCCCTTCTTTTATTAGGAAAGAGAATGAAGTATGCCTATCGAGAAGTCCGGGAAAAACTGGCTGTACTTAATGCTGATGTTGAAGAAAGTCTATCAGGTATTAGATTAGTTCAGGCTTTAAATCGTGAAGCAATTAATAACGGAAAATTTAGTCGTTTAAGTTGGGAAAATCTTAAAGCAAATCTGAAAGCAGTATCCTACTTTGCCCTTCTATTTCCAACTATGAATTTAAGTAGGGTACTTGGTGAAGCCTTAGTCTTAACTTTTGGGGGTTGGGGTGTAGTTGATGGTGTTATTTCATTGGGTGTACTTCTAGCATTTATGGGTTATATCAGGAGATTTTTTGCACCATTAGCTGATTTAAGCCAGGTATATAATACCTATCAGTCAGCAGCAGCTGCTCTGGACCGTATTTATGAGTATCTATCAATAAAACCAGTAATAAAAGAAGCAAAAAATCCAATTGAGTTGAAGGATGACATAAAAAAAGAAGAAATAAAAGTAGAAATTATATTTGATAAAGTAAGTTTTGCTTATGAACAGGAAAAAATTATAGAGGGTTTGTGTTTAAAAGTAAACTCAGCGGAGGTTTTTGCCCTAGTTGGCTCAACAGGTGCTGGGAAAACGTCGACAAGGGATCGATCTTAATTGATGGTATTGATCTACGAAAGATCTCTTTTGAAT
>JBDNGI010000159.1:0-7338 GCA_041689345.1 Halanaerobiales bacterium | reverse complement strand
TCTACCCAGTTGTGCCCCTAATGCGGCAGGTAATCCATAACCCATTGTTCCTAATCCACCTGAACTTAAAAAATTTCGAGGTAAAGAATAATTATAATACTGTGCAGCCCACATTTGATGTTGACCAACTTCGGTTACAATTACTGCTTTGCCCTTAGTTAGTTGATCTAATTCCTGGATAACTGCCAGTGGTTTAATTTCATCACTATCATTTTCAAACTGTAAGGGGTGATCTTTTTTCCAGATCTTTATCTGTTGCAACCAATCAGATTTATCTGTTTCTATAAGCAGTGGTATTAAAGCAGATAATACTTCCTTAGCATCACCAACCAGTGAAATTAATGTATTAACATTTTTGTTGATTTCTGCTGGATCTATATCTATATGAATTATCTTTGCATTTGGAGCAAAGGTGTCTAATTTACCAGTAACCCTATCATCAAACCGGGCACCAACAGCAATAATTAAATCTGCTTCTGTTAAAGCATAGTTAGCATACCTACTACCATGCATCCCAGGCATCCCTAATGATAATTCATCATTTATAGGATAAGCACCCATGCCCATCAATGTTGTAATAACTGGTATTTTTGCTTTGCGTGCAAAATCCTTTAAATTATCTGCAGCACCAGAAATTATGGCTCCACCCCCAGCAAATACTACTGGACTTTTCGAATTATTAATTACTTCTGCAGCCTTTTCAAGCTGATCACTCTCGATCTTATCAATAATATTATATCCTGGCAAATTTATTTCTTGTGGATATTCAAATTCAGCAATGTCCTTCATTACATCAACTGGTAAATCAACTAATACTGGGCCAGGTCTTCCTGTTCGAGCTATGTGAAAAGCCTCTTTTACAACCCTGGCTAAATCTTTTATATCTGTTACCAAATAATTATGTTTTGTAATAGGCATTGTTATACCCTTTATATCTGCTTCCTGAAAGGCATCTTTACCAATCATTGTGGTAGAAACCTGACCTGTAAATGCAACTACTGGCACAGAATCCATATAAGCTGTTGCTAAACCTGTAACCAAATTTGTTCCCCCTGGACCAGAAGTGGCCAGACACACACCGACTTTACCAGTACTCCTGGCATATCCATCTGCAGCATGAGCAGCAGCCTGTTCATGTCTTGTTAATACATGTTTAATAGGTTCATCATATAAAAGATCATATATGTGAATAACTTTTCCCCCTGGATATCCAAAAATAACTTCAACATCTTCTTTCTTCAAAGACTCAATTAAAATTTCAGCCCCTGATAATTTAGTCATTAAATCACCCCTTATAATGTTATCGAAGATATAGGTTTAAAATCTTGTAAAAGCAGGAATCTTAGGTAATACCTTTAAATAAAATAACCCTGGTCATAGTATCCCAGGGTATTTTAACTACCAGTTAACTACCAGTTAACTACCATTTAACTACCAGTTAACTACCCTTCTACCTACTATTTATACTCGTTACTTTCTACTATATATAATTATCAATCCTAAGTCAAAAAACATTACATTATATGGTAATACACTACCGTTTTAATTATAATAAAGCCTTCAAAAGATTATCATTAACTTTAGAGTGATTTCTATTATTTATAACAGAAACATAATTAAAAGTTAATCAACAATTGCTCCCTTATCAGCAGAGTTAACATTCCTGGCATATCTCTTTAAATAACCCACACTTTCAGTTATCTCAGGTTTGAATGATTCCATTCTCTCTGCGAATTCTTGATCACTAATTTTTAGTTCTAATTTCTTTTCAGGCATATTAATACTTATAATATCTCCTTCATTTATAATTCCAATAGGACCACCTAAAGCAGCCTCAGGTGAGACATGCCCAATTGCTGCGCCCCTAGTTGCACCAGAGAAACGCCCGTCAGTAATTAAAGCAACTTTATCATCTAGTCCCATTCCTGCAAGGGAAGAAGTTGGTGTTAACATTTCTCGCATACCAGGTCCACCTTTAGGCCCTTCATACCTTATGACAACTACGTCACCAGGTTTTATTTTCTCCTCAGCTATAGTCTTTACTGCAGCTTCTTCTCCCTGAAAGACTCTAGCTGGACCTTCATGAACCAACATATCCTCAGCTACCGCGGCCTGTTTTACAACTGAACCTGCTGGTGCAATATTACCACTTAAAATAGCAAGACCACCTAATTTATGATATGGGTCTGCCAGTGGTCTAATTATATCATGGTTTATTGAATTTATGTCTACATCTTCTAGATTTTCAGCAACTGTTTTACCTGTTACAGTTAAAACCTCACCATTTATTAAGCCACCATCTGATAAAACCTTCATCACTGACTGTATACCCCCGGCAAAATAAAGATCCTCTATATGGTGTTTACCTGCTGGGGTCAGACTACAAATATGTGGTACTTTTTCACCAATTTCGTTAATTAACTGTAAATCAAAATCTAAGCCTGCTTCATGGGCAATTGCCGGTAGATGCAAGGCTGTATTAGTCGAACAACCCAGAGCCATATCAACTGCTATAGCATTTTCAATAGATTGTTTATTGAAAATGTCCAATGGACATATATCTTCCTTTACTAGATTTAATATTTTTCTGCCAGCCTGTTTTGCTAATCTTTTCCTATCTGCATATACAGCCGGTATAGTTCCGTTTCCAGGCAATCCTAAACCCATTACCTCAGTTAAACAATTCATAGAATTTGCTGTAAACATACCAGCACAAGAACCTACACCAGGGCAGGCAACTTTTTCTATCTCCTTTAACTCTTTTTCATCCATTTTTCCCGCATTAACTGCACCTACTGCTTCAAAGACATTATGAAGATCTATAGATTTACCCTTATACTTACCAGATAACATAGAACCTCCGCTGACTACTATAGCTGGAATATTAAGGCGCAAAGCTGCCATTAGCATTGCTGGTACAATCTTATCACAATTTGGTATAAGAACCAGTCCATCAAAACGATGTGCTCGTACCATAGTCTCAACTGAATCAGCAATCAATTCACGACTAGGCAGTGAGTATTTCATCCCTTCATGTCCCATAGCTATACCGTCACAAACACCTATAGTCGAAAAAGAAATCGGTGTCCCACCTGCACTATAGACTCCATTCTTAACCTCTTCACAGATTTGGTTAAGGTGTTTATGACCTGGAATTATATCATTAGCCGCATTGGCAATACCAATAATCGGTTTATCCAGATCTTCTTCGTCTAAACCTAGTGCATATAACAAAGAACGATGTGGTGCTTTTTCAATCCCCTTCTTTATCGCATCACTATTCATAAAATACCTCCCTACTTATTCTACTCTACTACTCAAGTACTATAAAAATTCAAAGCCTATTATTTAATTACTAATTATATTACTCAGCTAGTAATTTGTCAATACTGTCAATGAATATTTTATTTTCTTCAGGTAAACCTATGGTAACACGTATATGTTCTGGATAACCTAAGGGCTTGCCCGGCCTAATAATAACACCCATTTTAAGCAATTTATTGAAAACCTCAATTGAGTCCATAGCAATATTTACTAATATAAAATTTGACTCAGTTGGTACATATTTGATATTTCGCTTTTCTAGTTCTTTATAAAGATATATCTTGCCAGATTCATTCACATTTATTGCTTTTGTCAAAAAAACCTGGTCATCAAGAGCAACTTTTGCTGCAATCTGCGCTAGACGGTTCACATTAAAGGGATCCCTAGTTTTAGATAAAAAACCGATCAATTGAGAGTTTGCAATAGCATAACCTATTCTCAATCCTGCCAGCCCATATGCTTTAGAGAATGTACGAAGGGCAATAATAGGGTATCCTGCGTCAATAAATTCTAATACATCTGGATAATCTTCATCCTGAACATATTCATAATATGCTTCATCTAATATAACAATAACATTTTCAGGAATAATATCCATAAAGTACTTTAAATCTTGATTATTAATAATTGTACCTGATGGATTATGAGGGTTTGTTAAGAAAACCATCTTTGTCTTATTAGTCACCATCTTAGCCATACTTTTAATGTCTTGATGGTATGGATTCATTTTAACCCTATTAATCTCCGCACCCATTAGATTAGATACAAATGTATATTCAACAAATGTAGGATCAAATATTATGACCTGATCTCCTTTATTAATAAAGGTTTCTCCAATTACTTTTAATAAGCCGTCAGAGCCATTTCCAAAAAGTAACATCCCTTCTAATATGCCTATTTTTTTAGCTAAGGATTTTTTTATAATTCGACAGCCACCATCAGGATATCTATAGATATTTTCTATCTCATTAGCCACTGCCTCCTTTACCTTTGCTGAAAACCCTAAAGGATTTTCATTTGAAGCAAGTTTGGTAACACTCTCTAAACCATATTCTTCTTTTACCTCTTCAATAAATTTGCCTGGAATATACGGCTTTAAATTGTGTACCTCTTCCCTGACTAAATTATCATAGTTTTTTTTACTTATAGACATTACTCAATACTCCCTTCTTTTTTTATATTATTAAAAAAGCTTATTTATTGACTGCTTGTTGTTTAATTAGCGCAAGGTTGTTTTAGTATAACTATTCGACTTAGGCCTGAAAATATCTAAATAAGCTCCGTATTTATATTCTTTAACATAATAATAGTTCTAGTTAGACTCGATTTCTCCTTTAACATAACTACCCAAAATCTTAAAAAATACTGATTTTTTTTCTATACCCTCTAGAGCCACTCTAACGTGTCGATTTTTTCGATGACCATCCATGTCTATATAAAATATATATTCACCTAACTGTCTTTTGGTTGGCCTTGACTCAATACGAGTAAGATTAATGTCTTCTCTTTTAAATTCATTTAATATATTATATAAAACACCTGCTTCATTTACTTCTGGTGCACAAATAATTGATGTCTTATATTCTTTATCCATATCAGGGAATTCATCTTTTACATCTAATTTATTTGCAATAACAAAAAACCGGGTGTAATTGTTTGACATATACTGTATATCCTCTGCCAAAATATCCAAATCATAAAGTTCACTTATTCTTTTAGATCCAATCATCGCTTTTCCGGGTTTTCCCTTAACAATTTCTGCAGCCTGACCAGAACTGCCTGTATAATTAATAACTGCATCTGCTAGATTATCATTTATAAAGTTATTTGTTTGACCTATTATTTGAGATATAGAATATATCTCTTCAATATCATTTAATGTAGTACCTGGGGAAACCATTAAATAGTGCTTTACAGGTAGGATGATTTCATCTACAACAACCACATAAGAACTGGAATATAATAAATCCATACACAGCTTTACTGCACCCTCAAGAGAATTCTCTATAGGTATTACTCCTCTTACTATCTCACCAGTCTGTAATTTCTCAAATATCTGATTAAATGAACGAAGTGCAACTAATTTATCTCCACCAGAAAAATATTTTAAAGCGGCTTGTTCACTAAATGTTCCTTCCGGTCCCAAATATCCATACAAATTTTTCTTCATAAAATATTCACCTCTTATTTGGATTTTTAAACAAACTTCTAGTTAATCACTACATACAAGTCAAAAACACAAATTTCACTGCACTATCTTAAAAATAATTTAAATAAAATTAAAAAAACCTTGTTCCTATTGAAAGGAACAAGGTTTAACCTGCTATACCATCCTTTGAAGTTACATATTTAGCCCAACAATATTTAAAGTATACTTAATAGGCTTACAAAATATCCTTCACTAAAGATAAAAGGATAAATTACAATAATATAACTCGTCATTTTAACGGTTGACTACCGATAAGATCTACTTTAAATATCTTTCAATCCTATAACTCCCAGGGGAACTTCATTTAAAAAATTATCTACCAGTCTTACACCAACACCAGCTCGCTTTAGATATTATATTCAAACTACTTTCCCTGATCATAGTATTTTAAGAAAATATTTAATTATCTCAACAGTGCTACTAACTTTTACAATAAAAATCTTTATAAAAACAAACTTATTTTTATCTATTATATAGAAAAGTCTATCAATTGTCAAGAAAATAATTAACAAAAAAATAACTCCATAAAAAAAACACCCAAAAAGGTGCGTTTATGTAATGGAGCGGGAAACGAGATTTGAACTCGCGACCCTCACGTTGGCAACGTGATGCTCTACCACTGAGCTATTCCCGCATATTGGTGGAGGGGAAAGGATTTGAACCTTTGTAGGCATCGCCGGCAGATTTACAGTCTGCTCCCTTTAACCACTCGGGCACCCCTCCATTTTAGATGTTGGAAGTAGGATGTTGGAGGTTAGATTATAAGCTAATATTGCTTACATATAATACCTTCATACCCTATTCACAACTTATATAATATTTAATTTGTTAAACTTTAAAATTCTAGTATTAATTGTTGGTTTTCAAACCTCTAACTTCAAACCTCCAATTTCTGCTCTTTTGGTGGAGATAAGGGGACTTGAACCCCTGGCCTCTTGACTGCCAGTCAAGCGCTCTCCCAACTGAGCTATATCCCCATTTAGACATGGAGCCAATGACCGGATTTGAACCGGTGACCCCTTCCTTACCATGGAAGTGCTCTACCTGCTGAGCTACATTGGCAAAATTGGCGAAGGCGATGGGATTTGAACCCACGATCTTCGGCGTGACAGGCCGACGCGATAAACCACTACGCTACGCCTCCGTATTGCTTCCATAATAGTATTTAACAGTATTGTCACAATATTAACTGCTAAAAATTTATAACTAATAGAGTTTATAACTAAAAGAGAATTTAAAATGGTGGGCGAAACAGGGCTCGAACCTGTGACCCCCTGCTTGTAAGGCAGGTGCTCTCCCAACTGAGCTATTCGCCCATAATAATGGTACCCTCAAGGGGATTCGAACCCCTGCCGCCAGGATGAAAACCTGGTGTCCTGGACCCCTAGACGATGAGGGCATATATGGCGGAGAGGGAGGGATTCGAACCCTCGCTAGAGTATATACCCTACTACAGGTTTAGCAAACCCGCCCCTTCAGCCACTTGGGTACCTCTCCGTATTAGATGTTGAATATTAGAAGTAGGAAGTTGAAAAAACATCCAAACCTCTTAAGAATGAAGTGTCTAACCTCTAACCTCTAACCTCTAACTTCTGATCTTATGGTGGGTCTAAGTGGATTTGAACCACTGACACTGCGGGTATGAACCGCATGCTCTAGCCAGCTGAGCTATAGACCCTTATTATATTTAATGGAGCGGGAGACGAGATTCGAACTCGCGACCCTCAGCTTGGAAGGCTGATGCTCTAGCCAACTGAGCTACTCCCGCAAAATATAAGCATAATTATAATTTTAAAGATTTAATT
>JBDNGI010000158.1:0-4064 GCA_041689345.1 Halanaerobiales bacterium | reverse complement strand
ATATATTATATCATAAACATATGTTCATATTCAAGGGTTTATTGTACACAATTTTAATTTTCAGCTTGACTAAAAATCAAAATAGCTGATTCATCCCCGCCCATTATCATAGGCGAGGCTTTCTCAGCTATGATTCGGTAAATGAAAACAACACCATATAAATTTATACAATAGCCTTAACTGAATCTCGAATAATAAGTTTACTCTCCAAAATTATTCTTTCATATTCTTTATCTGGATCATTAATTCTCTTCAATAATAATTTAGCGGCTTCTTTTCCTAAATTATACGCTGGCTGGCTAACAGTAGAAAGTGAAACAGGTAAAATCTGAGCTTCAGGTGTATCATCATAACCTATCAAACTTACATCATCAGGAACCGATAGACCTTTTTTCCCCAAGGTTTCGTAGGCGCCTTTTGCTACTGAATCATTTGAACAAAAAATTGCAGTAAATTCTACACCACGCTCAAATAGGGTTTCAACACCATTGACCCCAGCTTCTTCTAATCGATTATCACTAACAACTACTAAAGCTTCATTATATTCCAGTCCATTTCTTGCCAGAGCCAGCTTATATCCGACTAAACGTTCTTCTATGGTAGAACAAAAAGGTTCAATAATATAAGCAATCTTCTTGTGCCCATTTTTAATAAAATACTCCGTAGATATAAACCCACCATTTTCATTATTAGAAACAACGTAATCAACAGCGAATCCTTTTAAATATCTATTAACTAATACTACCGGGACATCATTTTTCTTCAACATCTCTATAATTTTATAGTTATTTTCATGTTCAGTGTTTGACTGTAACGGCATTAATATGACACCAGAAACAGAACGCTCGAAAAATTGATTTAAGTAGTTCTTTATTTTTTCAAATTCATTGTCACTATTTCCTAAAAAATAACTTATATTTTTTTCAGAAACTACATCATCAATTCCCCTAACTATAGCTGAACATAGTTCAGAACGTTTAAACAAGTCCTCAACAATTATACCTATGGTATGATTATCCGTGGTTGTAAACTTCCCAGGGCTTGAAACAAAAGTCCCTTTACCTCTCTCTCTAAAAATTATACCCTCTTTTACTAAATTATTTAAACCGTGTTTTACCGTATTAGCATGGATATCTAGTTCTTCTGCTAGTTCATTCTCTGTTGGTAAGAGATCACCATTCTTTAATTTCTTTACCTCAATGTACTTTTTAACATAATCTTCCACCATAATATATTTAGGCGAATTCTCATCTCTAGTGAACTCAATAACCATAACCAACTCTCCTTTATATATCTAAACTAATATACAGCCTAGTATTACTTATAAAAATTAAATTTATATATATAACATACATATAAATTTGCTTATATATATATGACATGAAATTAAAAAATCCTTTAAAAAAATTTGCATTTAATTTTTACCTAATACCATAAGCCAACTAGTTTTCTTCTACCTATAACAGCCATCCATAGAATAGTGGAATAAAGATCGAGCAATTCAACTAGTAAAAACATTATCCCCACTATCTATCATAGAAAAATCCGTATCAACAGTAATAATCTAGAGTCTGTTAGGTCGTTGACTATTATTAGTTACTACATTCTTTTCTACCATGCTGACTATACTCCCCTTCACCTCACTTATAATTCTACATGAATAGAGTTATTAAATACTGGGTCCAGATAGTTGACTCCACTACCAGTCAATTCTTTTCTGAACTTACTAGGATCTTCTGTGTTTTCAGCAAACATTCCATAATGGCAGGGTATTGCATACGCAGGCTCTAATTTCTTTGCCAGAGTAGCTGCTTCCAGATAATCCATGTTCCCCATTTTGCCATTAATACAGGTTACCATTATATCAGGATTAAAACTCTTCACCTCTAATAAACGCTCGTTATATCTACTATCTCCAACCAAATATACTGTCAAGCCATTAAACTCTATTACCAATCCAATACTAGCAGGTGAATGATCAGCATATACTCCGTTAAATGTTATATCATCTAATTGATACCTGTCACCAATACCTAATAAAACCAGACTGTCCTCTTGAATACCAAGTTTTTTAAAATGCTGATAACTCGGTTCAGGACCTGCATATAATATTTGTCCAAAATCAGTATCTTTAATAGTTTCCTCATCAAGATGGTCTTTATGGTCATGTGTGGCAATAATTAAATCTACATCCAACTCCTCCGGTTGAACGGGAATGGGAACTAAGCGCTCAAATTTTCCATCCTCAGCAACCGAATTGGAAAGATATGGATCAATACATATTTTCTTTTCACCTAGTTCTAAAATAAAACCACCTTGACCTAACCAAGTTATATTCATATTAATCAAACTCCTTTTTTTAGTATATCGCAAAAGCGTTACTAAGATTTGAATTTATACATATATATATATAATTATTTCACATAAAAATAAAAAAACCTTCTTATTTTCTAACTTTTTTCTAAAAAAATAGACTATTATTAAAAGAGGTGCGGATAGGATTGCAGCAGAAGGGACTGTATTTTCAAATGCCTATACATCTTGCCCCCTCTTTGTTCCCGCCGTACATCTTTTTTAACAGTTCAATTAGCTTCCAAGACAGGTATCTTTACTAATAGTGGAGAAATAGAATCAGATCAAGCTACTTTCTTACATTATTTGGTTGCAGAGGGTTATGAGACTATACTCGTGTACGAATGCATTTCCTAGGCACTACCAAGTCTCAGATGGATCAGTAAAAATATTATGCATTTGTTTATTAATACCCATTAACATAACCTCACCATTCTTTAATTTTATTCTTTCTATAAAATGTCTCAATTCTTTTAAAGCAGTAATATCGATACTTTTTACATCATGCATTTTTATTATGTATAAATGATTTTCTTTAGACATATTTTTGAAAAATGTATAGATTTTATCAGTATACAAAAAGTTAAAATCACCTGAAAGATTTATGATAGTAAACTTCTCAGTTTCTTTATATTCAAATTTTATATTTCTTCTTCTTAATACAAAAATAAAGAGAAGGATTACTAATAAAAATAATAACCCGTTAATATATACACTGACCATTTATATTCCCCTTTCGATCTAATGTAATCTCAAAAAACAACAATACCAGATAGACCACCCAAAGATTTAATTCCTGCTTCTTTTCTGTTCACCAATTTGAATTGTACTATTACATCGCAGGCAATATAGGAAGACTTATAACAAGTACAATTAAAATAATTAAAATTATTATTTGTATATATCGATTAATTTTCCTAACTCATTGTCTAATCACACCTCCAAAACTAAAAAATTAGGTATAGTTATATTTCTTACACTTAGATAGTAAATCATTATTATACTCTTATAATAGTAGATATGTTAGAAAACTGTGCTAACATATTTAATTTTAAGCAAATAGAAGCCGAATGAAGATCCCTGTTCAAAAGGTATCCACTTTTTCTTTTTATTATATAAAAAGGAAGGAATCTCTCCATTATGAAGAAATCCCTTTATTACTATACTAATTACTATATTATAGTTAAACTATACAATTATAATATCTCAAACCAGATGACATTGGGTCAAAGATTAGTATTATATTTTCATTGTCCATGACAATACATTTCCTAAATGAAATTATGCCATATTAAAACAAATAATAGTAAATATCTATTTTAAGCATGAGACACCTGTTCAGGCCACATATTTCTGTTGATAAGATTTAATCTAACATCATCTCATTAATTTTATCTATACTCTTACATTCTAATCCCTCTGCTACCAGATCACAGATTAAATCTCTTTCAGAAAGGATTTTACCAGGGCTTTAAAAATTTTCAAAGATATAAACTTGCAATTTCCTAGGTAATTTTAATATTATCAGGAGCTTTAATATTTATCATCCCTTGCTTATATTGTACTTTAACTTCCCCAGTTTTAAGATGAACTATTAATTCCATCTCATCTATTTCTTTTGGTATTTGAGGTGAAAAGTTAATTTCTTCCCAGCCAGGTTTTGCTGGTTTTAAACCTATTATATCCTCTATCAAGACAGAGATAGGGGCACT
>JBDNGI010000157.1:0-2872 GCA_041689345.1 Halanaerobiales bacterium | reverse complement strand
TTGACAAAAATTATCTATTAACTTATAATAATTAATAATTGGAATATACATAGTAGTGTCAAGCAAATTTAGTCTTGACACTAATTTTTAATTCAAAATATAAAAAGAAGACTGATTCAACTAGATTTTTATCCTATTCTGAATCTTAGCTGCGCTTATTTAGAAGCTTGGCGGCACTCAACTCAATAAGAGAACCCTAAAGGATGGTCTAAAGATTAGGCCATGGGAGTCTTAGTATCACTGTTGAGATAAAAATACAAGGATTAGAAATCTAAATTATGGGAAATGTATATTGAAAAGAAGTATTCTAGATAAGATTATGAAAAGGAGTCGAGATTATGCCAGATGAAATCTTATTAACTCAAGAAGGTTATGAAAAGTTAAAAAATGAATTAGATAAATTAATAAATGTTAAACGTAGGGACGTAGCTAAAAGAATAAAAATAGCTCGTGAGTTTGGTGATATTAGTGAAAATTCTGAATATGATGATGCAAAAAATGAACAGGCTTTTATTGAAGGCCGGATTAAAGAAATACAACATATGCTCCGAAACGCTAGGATAGTAAAAGATGATGAAATTACAGGGGATACAGTTAGTCTTGGTACTATTGTAAAGTTACGTGAATTGGAAACAAAAGAGGAGTTTGCTTATACAATAGTTGGATCGGCAGAAGCAGATCCATTAAATTTTAAAATCTCTAATGAATCCCCGATCGGCAAGGCTATTTTAGGTCATAAAGCTGGAGATAAAGTAAAGGTTGAAGTTCCTTCGGGTATAATGGAATACGAGATTTTATCTATTGAAAAATCAAAAAAGGGGTAAGGTAAAAATGACTGAAGAAATTAAAGAAGATCTGAATGACTTAATGTTACAGAGACGAGAAAAGGTCGATCAACTTGAAGAAAATAATATCAAGCCTTATGGTAAAAAATATGACTACACACATCATGCTATTGATATAGAAGAAAACTTTGAGGAATTAGAAGAGAAAGAGGTTTCGCTTGTTGGTAGGGTAATGGCAGTTCGGACTCATGGTAAAGCCACTTTTGCAGATTTAATGGATATGACTGCAAGGATTCAGTTGTATGTAAAGGTGGATGCTATTGGTGAAGATCGCTATGAGTTTTTCAGTAATTTAGATATTGGAGATTTTATTGGAATAACGGGTACTGTTTTTAAGACCAGAAGGGGTCAGATTTCTATTAAAGTTACTAGTTTTGGTTTTTTAAGTAAATCATTACGTCCCTTACCAGAGAAATGGCATGGTCTTAAAGATAAAGAAACCAGATATCGCCAGCGCTATGTTGATTTAATAGTTAATCCCGATGTTAAAGAGACATTTGTTCTCCGGAGTAAAATTATGAGGGAGATAAGGAAGTTTTTGGAGAACGATGGTTTTCTGGAAGTGGAAACACCGATGATGCACCCTATACCAGGGGGAACCAGTGCGCGCCCTTTCGTTACACATCATAATACCCTGGATATGGATCTATATATGAGGATAGCGCCGGAATTATATTTAAAGAGATTAATTGTGGGTGGTTTTGAAAAGGTATTTGAACTAAATAGGAATTTCCGTAATGAGGGTATGTCATTTAAACATAATCCGGAGTTTACTATGATGGAGCTTTATCAAGCTAATGCGGATTATCATGATATGATGGAACTTATGGAGAATATGGTTGCACATGTAGCTAAACAGGTATTAGGAAGTACAAAGATTACATATCAAGATGAAGAAATTGATCTAACTCCTCCTTGGCGGCGTTTGACAATGGTGGAAGCTGTTAAAGAATACACAGGTGTAGATTTTACTACAATTGAAAATGACCAAGAGGCAGTTGATGCTGCTAGAAATATTGGAATTAAACTAGAAAAAGGTACAAAAAAAGGTCATGTATTGAATAGTATTTTTGAGGAAAGAGTTGAAGATGAATTAATACAAGCAACATTTATTATGAATTATCCTATTGAAATTTCACCCCTTGCTACTAAAATGGATGAAGATCCTAAATTTACTTATAGATTTGAACCGTTTATTTATGGCTGGGAGTTGGGTAATGCTTTTACTGAGTTAGTCGATCCAATTGACCAAAAAGAGAGGTTCGAAGAGCAAGTAAAAAAACGCGATGCTGGTGATGATGAAGCCCATATGATGGATGAGGATTATGTACGAGCATTGGAATATGGAATGCCTCCAACAGGTGGACTTGGTGTAGGTATAGATAGGTTGGTTATGTTATTAACTGATTCTCCATCAATAAGGGATGTTATTTTCTTTCCAACTATGAGACCAGAACAATAAGATAAAATGCTATAAAACCAGAGTTTACACTCTGGTTTTATCTTTATTAATGTTATAGTTTTTTGCTAAGGTATTATACTAGATATCAGGAGGCTTATACATGTACAAAAAAATAGATTTGCAGACAAGTGATAAGATTGAATTTATCGATATAACGAAACAAATAAGAGAAGTGATATTAGAAAGTACTATTAATAATGGAATAGTTACAGTGTACACTCCTCATACTACTGCTGCTATAACAATAAATGAGAATGTAGATCATGATGTTGTAGATGATATATTGATGGAAGTAAATAGGATTGTGCCTTTTGATGGTGGGTATCAACATAGTGAAGGTAATTCCGCTGCTCATATTAAAAGTAGTTTATTTGGGGTTTCAGAAACCATTATTTTGGAGAATGGTGATTTATTATTAGGGATTTGGCAGGGTATATATTTTTGTGAATTTGATGGTTCTAGACATCGAAAAGTTATTGTTAAGATAATAGAAGGTTAAAGATTAACTAAAATAGTAAATAGTTCTTGACAGTGAAACAGATCTTTGCTAAGATAACACTTGTCG
>JBDNGI010000156.1:0-2586 GCA_041689345.1 Halanaerobiales bacterium | reverse complement strand
TATTTTCCAGAGTTTCAAATCTTGCCTTAACCAGATCATTTTTTATCAGGTCGGGATAATTATTGAATTTCATTCCAATATGTAAATCACCAGTATGAAATATTTTTAAAGCCATCTTCCTCCCCCTTTATATCATATATACATTAAGTCAAATTAAACATGTCCTGTAAGCTATGTTAATTATTTTGGTGAACGAAGGTTATAACACATATATATTAATTCAATAATAAACCTCAAAACCCTTTTATCGACCACTTAATACTTTACTAAAAGTACAAATCTCAATCAACTAAATTGACACAATGAATATCTCTGTTATAATTATTATATATACTAAACTATTAAAAACAAAAAAACTTTAAGATCTTGTTCTCTGAGAATTTATATATCCCCATTTTAATAACATTTCGATAGGATAAAAGGAGTGGTATTATCTTAGCAAACAAAACTTTGAAAGATATTGCAAATAAAATTAGTTCAGATCAACCTTCAGTTCCTGGAGGTGGAACAACAATTGCCATAAATAGCCTACTTGGCATTTCATTATTTAAACTAACATATACAGTAAGCAAGAAAACATGGCCGCAAAAACTAAAAAATAAATTTGATATTGAAACTTATTTTAAAGAAGCAGAAGATATCTACATAAAAGCCATGGATGAAGATGTTGTAGCTTTTACAGAAAGCATGGAAAGTAAAAAAATAATAAAAGACATCATAGAAATACCTTTGAAGGTAGCCCTTAGCTCAAAAAACATGCATACTCTTGCTATAGAAATTGAGCAATATATTAAAAAGACGGTGATAGCAGATCATCAAATTGCTAAGGAAAATTTAATTACAAGTATGATCGGAGGAATAAATATAATAGAAAGTAACTATAATTTCTTTAATGAAAACTCTGCTTATATTAAGCAAACAAAAGATAAAGTTAAAACCATTAAAGAATACCTTAGCAAATACAGATCATAGACGCTTTAGTTTTGCTATCTTAATATTTTTTTTATATAAGATCATATTTTAGTATTCTAAAAAAAGGGAAAAAAGGTGAGACTAATGTTACATAAAGAAGAAATTATTAAAAGTATGAAAGATTACTTTGATGATAAAAAGAGAATTGATCATAGCTTAAAGGTGACTAATTACGCAGAGGAATTAATCAAATTATCTGACCGAAAAGAGATAACTCAAACAATAAATCCAGCTGTAATTGTATATTCGGCAATTTTACATGATATAGGGATTAAAAATAGTGAAGAAAAATATAATAGTAGTGCCCCTAAATACCAAGAAATTGAAGGACCACCAGTGACTAGAGATATTCTAAGCTCTTTCCCTATTGAAGAATCAATAATAAATGAGATCTGTGAAATTATAGCTAATCACCATTCCCCTGGAAATATTGATAGTTATAATTTCAAGTTATTATATGACGCTGATTGGCTAGTAAACCTTCCTGACCTACACGATTTACCCAAAAAAAATAGGCAGGAAATAATTGATATAATAAACAAATTATATTTGACTGAAGTAGGTAAGGAAAAAGCGAAGGAAATATTTATATCATGAGTATCTATAAAAGAATCCTTTCCAACTGAGTAATAACTGTTCTGTAATAATCTATTTATCTTTTAATTATATTTTTATATTTATAAACTTTCAGCCTTACTATAAATTTCTACCTTATCTTCTTCATTAATTATAAAAGTTAAAATATAAGCTATAAGAACTATACCGGGAATATTGACTAGTAACCTAGTTAATGCAAATTTAACCCCTAAAGCAGAGAATTCAAATAAAAGCATGGGGATTTTGGTAGTTGACCATGCTCCGATAAAGATCATAATATTACAAAATCTAACCCCTTTTTTCATTAATACAGCTGCAACAGGGAATGCGGCATATAAAGGACCTGCTGCTGCCGATCCAAGAAAAAAGGCCAATAAAATCCCCTTTAAGCCTGACTCTTCACCCATATACTTTATCATTGTTTCCCGTGGTACCCAAATATCCAATAAACCTAACAATATAAAAACCGGTGGAATGATTAAAGCCATTTCTTTAATACTGTAAAAGGAGACTCCAACTGCTTTCCGACCTAAATCTAAATTGATAAGGTACATAATTGCCATCAACATAACTGTAACAAGAAAAAACTTGTATCTTTTCATTAATTTCATTATAGTCCAACTACCACCTTTCCTATAATTAAGGCAACTATCAAAGAAAAAATAAATGCCATAAAATTCCTTATAATAGTCAGTCTTTTACCAAAATATTTAATTTCTACTGGAGCAGTTACTACTCCTACCATCATCATCAAGCTAGAAATAAAAGCGGCAATCTGCATATATCCAGCCCCACCATCAACTAATAGCTTGGCTGTTGGAAAGGCTATGAAACCTGGGATTAAAGTTATTGCCCCTACAACTGCTTGACAAAGACACTCCTAACCAACCAGAACTATTACCTATAACCCTAGAGATTAAATCAGCATTAAAGACAGACATTAATATTCCAACTAAAATAATAATACCTAAGAACTGTGGTAGAATGTTTTCAAAAGCCTTCCAGGCTTTTTTTAAT
>JBDNGI010000155.1:0-2111 GCA_041689345.1 Halanaerobiales bacterium | reverse complement strand
GATGGAATAAATGATGCTCCAGTTTTGGCCAGGTCTGATATCGGTGTCGCTATGGGTGGTTTAGGTTCTGATGCAGCAATTGAAGCTGCTGATGTAGTCTTAATGACAGATGAACCATCAAAATTAGTGACCGCAATTAAAATTGCCCGAAGAACTCGACAGATAGTTTGGCAGAATATTATACTGGCCTTAGGTATAAAAGGTATTGTTTTAATTATGGGGGCTTTTGGTATTGCAACCATGTGGGAAGCAGTCTTTGCAGATGTAGGAGTTGCGTTATTGGCTGTGCTTAATGCTATGAGGATTAATGTATAAGCACTATAACAGCTGGGAACTATATTTTAACGATAGATTAGCTCCTGAAATAATCGGATACTAAAAGGTTTTTTATATTAATATAGAATATAAGCAATATAAATATGTTTAATGTTGAGGAGATGTATTTATGGATAAAAGCAGTAATTTTTGCGATATTTGTGAGGTATTTGATCCTGATAAGCAGGTTGTAGATTTAATGAAGGATAATAAATTGGAAAGAGATGTAGTTTATGAGTTGGCAGAATTATTCAAGACTATAGGCGACCCTACCAGAATTAAAATTCTCTATGCTTTGAAGGAGAGAGAACTATGTGTCTGTGACTTATCTGAGTTATTGGAGATGAGTTCATCGGCAATCTCCCATCAATTAAGGGTATTACGAGATAAAAAATTAGTAAAATTTCGTAAAGAAGGCCGCTCAGTTTACTATTCTTTAGATGATGATCATATTTTATGTCTATTTGGTCAGGGCCTTCAACATGTTATGGAAAAAAAGTGATAAAAAAGGGTTTTTTAAATGTTTATAGAGTGGTTTAAAGGATTTTCACCTGTTTCCCAAGCTGTAATAGCAACCTGCTTTACTTGGTTTGTTACAGCATTGGGAGCATTTTATTTACGGACAATCTTCCGGAGTAGTTGAACCCCTTGCTGGACTGCTTGGAGCATGGGCAGTTATAGCTATGAGACCCATTTTGCCGTATGCGTTATCCTTTGCAGCAGGTGCAATGATCTTTGTCGTAGGTGAGGAATTGATTCCTGAGTCTCAAAAGGAAGGTAATAGTCATATTGCTACTACAGGACTGATGTTTGGTTTTGCAGTAATGATGGTTTTAGATGTAGCATTAGGTTGAAAATATTATAATTATTTATCGATATTACCTTAGTATTCCACTATATTAACTTACTAATAGGCATGAGTGCGTTTATAGCATCTAAATCATATTTTAATGTAGCCTTTTTTTGTAAAAAAATTAAATTAGGATAGATAAAAATATTATGGGGTTCCTTGTTTTGCGGGAATGTTTTTTTAATGTGATTAAAAAAACATTCTACAGTAACAGCTTAACTTCGGTTTTTATAATTTTTATCTTGACAAAAAAGGTATGTTTAGTTATAATGTAATTGTAAATGAAAATCATTTTCAATTAAAAAACATTAGGAGGTTGATCTATTTAGAATAAAATTTGTTTATAAGTAGTCTATTATTAATTTATAAATTTAAGGTTCTGTAAATTGTTGAGGAAAAATAAGCTGAATAATATTTAAAAAATTATATGTTATATACAGGAGGGAATTATAAAATGAAGAAAATATCAAAATTAATATCTATAATCTTATTATTAACATTTACATTATCAGGACTAGTATTTGCTAACAATGGAGAAGGTGTTGTAAATCTTTATACAAACAGGCATTATGATACTGATCAGGAATTATTAGACTTGTTTACAGAAGAGACTGGAATAGAGGTTAATGTATTAAAAGGTGATTCTGATCAACTTATAGAGAGAATAGTCCGGGAAGGTGAAGATACTTCGGCGGATTTACTAATAACAGCTGATGCTGGTAGACTACATAGGGCTAAAGAAAAAGGGATATTACAGCCTGTAGTGACAGATATTTTAAATAAAAATATACTTGATAATTTACGAGATGAAGAGAATTACTGGTATGCACTTACTGTCAGGGGTAGGGTTATTGTATATGCTAAGGATAGAGTAAATGAATCAGACCTATCTACTTATGCTGATTTAGCCAGTACTAAGTGGAAGGGTAGAATTCTAGTTAGGTCT
>JBDNGI010000154.1:0-2686 GCA_041689345.1 Halanaerobiales bacterium | reverse complement strand
AATCCTGTTGCCAAACATCAGGAAGATTACCCCCGGCAGCTTGAGCACCCATTTTTTCCCAATAACCATTCCAACCTAAAAATTCAGGCTTGATATCAATATTCGGATTTTGCTCTTCAAATAGTTTAATAGCCTTTAGAGTTCTATCATGCCGATTTTGAGAACCCCACCAGGCAACCCTTAACGTGACTGTCTCAGCATAACCTGTCAAAACAAGTGAAAAAACAATAATTAAAGCCAAAAACAACACCATCAAATTCTTCTTCATTTTAATAATTCCCCCTTATTTTAAATTTATTCTATAACCATTATAACAATGTAATCACTATAGAAAAAGGTAGCTAACTTGAAATATGGTGTCACTTCTTGTTTGATTTGATGATTTTTTCTGAAAACAGTATCATTTCTTATTATTTATAACCTTTTCTTTTTGTTACGTTATAATAAAATGAGATACCATTTATTCCTGTATCTTATTTTATTGGTAAATAAAAATATACTACTGTTCCCAGATTATATTTACTCCTAATATGAATCCTGCTTTCAGAACCATATAATAATTTTAACCTTTTGTTAGTATTATAAAGTCCAACCATTTGATTTAATTCTTCATTACCTTTCAATTTACCCCTTATATCATCAATTTTTTTTACTTTTAAGCCTACTCCATTGTCAATAACGGAGATCTTTATACCTTTATCATTAGTTCTGATTTTAATCTTTATAGCGCTTTTACCCTCTTTTTCTTTAATTCCATGATAAATAGAATTTTCCACAAGTGGTTGTAATACTAATTTTATAACATAATTTTCAAGAATATCTTCCTGATACTCCCAAATTATATCAAACTCATCTTTATATCTTATCTCTTGTATTTCTAAATAACTTTTAGTGTATTTAATTTCTTCTGCTAACTTAACTGTCTCTCGAGGTTGATGTAATGAATACTTTAATATATCAGATAGATTTTCTAACATTTTATTAGCCTGATTAGGTCTATTAGTAAATTGAAAGACCTTCCAGTAGATAGTCTCCAATGTGTTATACAAGAAATGTGGGTTTATTTGAGACTGTAATGCCAATAATTCCAAGGTCTTTTGGCGATACTTTCTTTCAGAAAGCTGTAATTTAAGATAACTTTGTTCAAGAAAGCTCTTAACGATCTTGTTAGTTATATATGAATACTCATCATGAATATCATTTGATATTACAGGTAAATCCTGACCTTTCTCTGCTGATTCAATTGTTTTAATAATATCTAATATTTGTGAATAATTCCTCTTAGTCAAATAATAACTTACAATTATTCCTGAAAAGAGTAGAAAGACCAGTAAGACTATTACAATCAGACGAATTGTTATTGGTATATTATAAATGATTCGCTCAGGAACAAGCGAAAAATAATTCCAATCATACATTAAAGAAGAAATTTTTGTTTTATTGATACCTTTTTTATCCGTTTTTAAATTATATAACATATCAAGTTCATTCAAGTAAGATAATTCTTTATTAGAAAAAATTATCTTACCATTCTTGTCCTGTACTAAAATGTACTGTTCCTCAAAAGTTTCAATATTATGGAGCAACTGCTCAATATAATCAGCATATACGTTCATTACCAAAACACCAGAACTATTATTTCCAGTTCTAATCTCCCAGTATAGTGTAAGAACTTCAACAGCCGTTTTATTAAAACCATCAGGATTGATCTTCCGATAAGATGTCCACATATTTTCATTGTTTCCTCTTTGCAAATACTCTTCTCGCCATTCAATATCAAAATAATTGTCATCTACGATTAAACCCTTATTTGTTGTAAGAAATCTATTTTGACTATTATTAAAATATAGATATATAGAATGAATATATGGTCTAGCATCTGCCTGAGCATTTATAAAATTACTTACAGAGCGTATAATTGTATAATCCTCAACAGTCATTTTAGGGTTTTGCAAGATCCTTTTTAATCTATCATTAATCTCCGGGTTCCTGGACAAACTAAGATGTATAGAATCTGCCTCATCAAAAATAAGTTCTACTTGTGAGCGAATCTGTTTTAATATATTAAGATTATAACGATCTATATTTTGTTGAAGGTACTGCTGAGTAATGATAATAGATAGACTTCCTAGAATAAGTACAGGTAGTAATACCGGTATTAAAAATAAAATTAAATTCTTCATAAATAGACGGGAATGCCTTATATTTATTTTGCTAGATTGATAATTAATACTATCTGTTTTATAATTTGCCTTCACGACTATTCACCTTTTCTAAACTGACTTGGTGTTTTCCCGGTATAATTTTTGAAAGCCCTGGAAAAATTTTTGGGATTACTGTAACCAACAATATTGCTAACATCACAAATACGGTATTTAATATCCATTAATAGTTCTTTGGCTTTGTTCATCTTTATATTAAGAATATAATCGGAAAAATTTTCTCCAGTAGCTTCTTTAAAAAACTTACTGAGATAACAGGAACTCATATGCACTTTTTCTGCAACATTCTCAAGAGTAATTGTCTGGAAATTTTTGTTGATCAAGGTTTTCACAGTCAAAATTATTTTATCATTAAAAGTTTCTCTACTCTTTTCTTCATCTGATAGATCATTATTCTTTATTTCACCAATCATTTTTTTACTTAGATTACTTTTATTCTCTTTATCTAATCCGTCTTTTACCTT
>JBDNGI010000153.1:0-5883 GCA_041689345.1 Halanaerobiales bacterium | reverse complement strand
TCCCTTATATCAACTAGATAATGTATATATTACCCCACATATCTCTGGTGCACACCCAGAATATAATAGAAATGCTACTAAGATATTCATTAAAAATCTAAGAAGACATCTTGCCGGTGAAGAATTAATAAATCTGGTTGATTATGGTAGGGGATATTAAAACGGGATGATTTGAGAACTACCCCATATAATACCAGCAGGTATTTGCTAGTTACTATAGAATATGTTTAGTATAGATTAGTTCTATAGTCTAATACCAAAAATCTAGAAAGGTTGGTTTTATATGAAATCTTTGAAGTTAAGGGTAATATTTATAGCTATTGCTGTAATATATATTTTAGTAGTACCGACGGTTTTTGCAGTAGAGAACGATGTGAATGATTCTAGTCAGACAGAGGGGCTGGAAACAGTGGAAAGAGATGTCTCGCTGGAGAACCAAAATATATGGTTACAGCAAAGGGGAGTTGAAAGTAATAAAATGAAAATTTATAACTTTGAGGACAGAGAAATGCTGCAATTACGGGATTTAGCTGAAGAATATGGCTGGTCTCTGTACTATAACTCTCCCGCTAAAGAGATTCGACTTAGTAATGAAATGAATTCTACTATATTGGGATTAAGTGGAGAACAGAATGATAGTATAGAATTAATTGATGGTCGAACCTATATCTCTATAGAGACTGCATCAGACCTGTTTAATAGGCTTAACGAAGGGGATGACTTGTTATCTAGTCTATATACTAAACAACGGGAATATATGCCAGGAGAGAGTATTACAGCACATATCAGGGTATATAACCTTTCTGCTGAATCTATCAAATTAGATTTTAGCTCTGGGCAGAGATATGATCTATATTTACTAAAGGATAATGAAGAAATATGGCGCTGGTCTAATGGACGATACTTTACTATGGCTCTTGTTCAGAAAGAACTTAAGCCTGGTGAAAAATTGGCTTATGATGTTGAAATAGATCCTGACTTTGACTTAAATCCAGGTGAATATATCCTATCAGGGGAACTGGTTACAACTTCATCTAAAATTGACTTAAATGAATTATCTATTATAATATCTGATAATTAGCATTAAAGATAAGAAGTATTCATCGAATCTATTGGTGGATACTTTTTTATAACATATATTTATAGATCGAACTCTTTTCTGTGCAGGATATTGATGAGAAATGGTAAATAATAATATTAGGTACTTATTTTAGTAATAGCGTTGAAAAAAAGGTGGGGATAGATAGTGAAAATAGCTTTTTTTACTGATAGTTATAAACCTTATTTAAGTGGTGTTGTTAAGTCTATTGACACTTTCAAAGTAGAGTTAGAGAGGCAAGGACATCAAGTATATATTTTTGCTCCAGATTACCCTTCTGTAGAAGAACAGGAAGGTGTATTTCGTTTCACTTCTTTACCAACACCAATTCAGGGTGACTTTAGATTAGCAGTTCCTTTCTCTAATAGGATTGTGGCTGACTTACGCAGATTAGAACCAGATATTATTCATACACATACCCCCTTCTTAATGGGCTGGTTAGCTAGATTTGTTGCAAATAAATTACAGATTCCACTAGTCTTCACTTATCATACACTTTATGAGGAATATGCCCACTATTTCCCCTTTGTAAAAAACATGGCAAAGGGTTTTATTAGTAAATATTCATATAATTATTGTCAGTCCTGTGACCTAGTAATATCACCAAGTAGTTTTGTTGAGAATAAGTTACATAGTAATGGTATTACAGTTCCGATGAGGACTATTCCTACCGGTATAAACCTACAGGCTTATGATAATAGGGAAAAGGGTGATATTAGGGATGAGTATGGTTTATCTAAAGATGATAAGGTTCTGCTTTTTGTCGGTAGACTTGCTCAAGAAAAGAACATTTTCTTCCTATTAAAAGCCTTTCAGCTTATAGCAGATAGTATAAGTAATCTCCATCTCATTTTGGTTGGTAGTGGCCCTGAGAAGGCCAATTTACAGAAAGAAGCTGTTAGCCTGGGGATATCAAGCCAAGTAATTTTCGCTGGTGGACAGGATCCGGAAAGGGTAATTGATTTTTATCATGACGCTGATCTCTTCGTGTTTCCTTCTAAGACAGAAACACAGGGTCTGGTTATTTTAGAAGCCATGGCAGGTGGTTTACCTGTAGTCGCAGTAAATGCGGCTGGTTCTACTTCAAATATCAACGATGGCATAAACGGTATCCTAGTTAAAGAGGATAAATTCCTTTTTGCTCAAGCCGTAATTGATTTATTAGGAGATACAGAGACTTATGAGTGTTTAAAAAGAAATGTCTGCAAAGATGTGAAGCAACTATCAATTGAAAAAATGACAGCTAGATTATTAAATTCCTATCAGAAAATAGTTGAGAATATAGAGAATAAGTTTACTGCTTGAGACAATAATTCTGAGGTGATGAGTATACCGTAGTGAGTCTGAGATAGTGACTCGAGTTTATACTTATGCGTAAATGATTATGTCTCCAATAGACGAAAAAAATTATTGTGCATAATTTTGTGCATAAATTTCAAAATTATAACAGGATTTTATATCAAATAATTACAGCATATACTTTAAACAACCCAAATGTAATTAGGTTTGAGCCACCATTAATTGTTAGTTTTGAAGAAATAGACTACTTAATCGATGCCCTGGAAGAGATTTTTAGTAAGGATAAAGGTGTTTTCAGCATGACTATGAAAAGCGCCAAAACAGTGATTGGCAGCATTTTTTCTAGATAATAATTTTTTTCTAAGGACTTCATTATAATAAATGAACTCCTTCAATATATATTATTATTGTATTTAATATCGACAATGCAAACAGTAAAAATATAGCAAAATAAGTTAAAATTGTTTCTCATGAAACAATTTTTGGAAAATTAAAGGGTTAATTGCTAATATTAGTTTATTTTAAGCACAATTATATTAGAAAATTTAAGTAGATGTCTCTATTGATAATGTCGAATATTGTTGATATAATATAGGTATCTAATTAGGGGTATTTTGCTATATATATCATTGTATAAATGCAAAGATCTTATCTTTCTGCAATAGAATCATATTATAATTAATAAGAAACTTATTTTTTTGATTAATAGTATAGCTTTGTGTATATATGAAATATTTTATTTACTGAAGGGGTGGAAACCGTGGATATACGTAATTGCCCACATTGTGGTAAGTTATTTGCTTTTGATGGTAAAAATAAGCTTTGTCCAGTATGTCGTAATAGTGAAGAAGATGATTATCAGAAAGTTAAGGATTTCCTCTGGGACCATCCTAATGCTAGTATTGAAGAGGTCCATATTGCAACTGAGGTGGAACGGGAGCTAATTATCAAGTTTGTTCGTGACGGTCGTTTAGTTGCTGAGGGAATTGATTTTGATTTTATGATTGAATGTGAACGCTGTGGACAGCCTATTATGAGTGGTAGATTTTGTGCTAAATGTCAGCAGGATCTTATTGATGGATTTAGTTCATCAAATAGTAAAAAAGAGAAAAATGAGAAAAAAGATAAGAAGACTAGTGATAAGATGTATACTGCTGATAGGGTTAGAAAAAGGGGTTCTCAAGATAAAAAAGAGTGATTTGAGGGGTATATACACATAAAACGGAGTAAACTGAATATAACATGTGATTATAGAGAATTATAAGCTTAGAATGACCTTAGCTTATAATTTTTTTTTACGATAAAAAGGACAGAAAGAGAATAAATGATTTCAGGGGGAAATTAATATGAAGATTAATGGTATTAATATTGGGGAGATTAGAAGAAAGTATGCTAAACAGAGTCAACAGATTGACAAATCAAATAATAGTAAGCCAAAAGATTCTATGTCTATCTCTAATAAAGCAAAACAGGTTAGTGGTATAGAGAAAAAGTTAGCTGAGATACCCGATATTCGCCAGGATAAAGTAGATAGTATAAAAAATGCAATAGAGAATGGTGAGTATCATGTTGATAGTAAGGCAATTGCTAAAAAGATTCTTTCTACTCTAGAGTAGTAGTTAAGAATGATAGGAGTGTAATTATGGATCAGTCTATTTATAAACAACTAATAGATATTTTAAAACAAGAATATGAACAATACATAAAGCTGAATAAGATAGCCCTGTCCAAAAAGGATACTATTGTAGAAAATCGTGTAGATGAACTCAGTGAACTTATAAAAGAAGATAACGATATAATAGATATTATAAATGATTTAGAAAAAAAACGCTCCAATATTACATTAGAGATATGCCAAAATAATAATATAAGTGATAAAGATATTAATTTTTCTACTTTGATAAAAGTGATTCCTGCCCCTTGGCAGGATGAGTTGGATGATGTAAGACAGAAATTACTTAAGATTATAGAAGAACTTCATATACAGAATGAGCAGAATAGTTTTTTAGTATCAGAGGCTATTAAATTAAATAATGCTTCTTTAAATATTTTTATAAATGTACTACAACCAGAAGATAAAATATATAACATGAAACAGAAATCAACTGCGAGAAAGTCTAGTCATCTTATAGATAGAAGGGGATAGGAGGTTCTTTAAATGTCTGGTTTATTTAGCACTTTAAATACTGCCTTAAAGGCATTACAAGTACAGAAGAAATCACTAGATGTAACAGGTCATAATATTGCTAATGCTAATACAGAGGGATATAGTCGGCAGAGGGCTGTGCATAGTTCCACTGCCCCCTATCATACAGTTGGTATGGGTACACCTACAGGTGCGGGCCAGGTAGGAACTGGTGTCGAGATTACAGAAATAACTCGTATGCGTGATCAATTCCTTGATGCGCAAATAAATGAAGAAACACAGTCCAAGGGTTACTGGGATAAACGATATGAAGGCTTACATCGAATAGAGCTTATCTTTAATGAACCATCCGACTCTAGCCTTGGTACAATTATGAATCAATTTTGGAGTTCATTACAGGATTTAAGTAATAATCCTGAAGATCCGGCAGTAAGGGAGACAGTTAAGCAGACTGGTTTTACATTAGCTGATACATTTCATTCTTTAAATGATCAGTTGACAGATTATCAGGATGCGCTTAACGATGACGTTAGCACAATGGTTGATGAAGTAAATTCTATTACCAGCAGGTTAGCAGATTTAAATATTCAGATTGTAGAACTTAAGGGTTCTGGTAAAAACCCTAATGATCTCCTGGACAGAAGGGATTTGCTCTTAGAAGACTTGAATATAATTGTCAATGTCCAGAGTAGGGAAGATGAGCGAGGCAGTCTTAATGTTAGTCTAGGTGGAGTTGCTCTGGTATCTGATGACAGGGTTCATGATATTGAATATAAAAATAATGTAATTAGTTTCAAGGAAACTGGTATTGAGGCTAAAATTGATAAAAATGAAGCAGGTGGAGAATTAGGTGGAGTTATAGATATACGTGATAAAGACATTAACAACTATCTAGGTAGATTAAATGAACTTGCTGAAACTTTTGCAGAGGAATTTAACACAGTACACCAGGCAGGTTATGATTATAATGGGAATATAGGTGAAGATTTCTTTGTAGGCGATAGTACTGGAACCATAAATGCTGAAACAATAAATGTATCTAATGATATTGTCAATGATGTAAATAAAATAGCAGCAGGTGGATTAGTCTATGATTCTGATGTAGTAACTATTAATGATATTGAAAAAAATTCTGATGGTCATACTTATGAATTTAAGGTTTGGGAAAACACAACAGACACAGACCCCGATATAAAGTTTAATTATGAGATTATAGAAAAAGATAAGACTGGTACTTTAGTAGGTTCGCCATTTACTGAAGGGGAATATACTGTAATCCAGTTTAATAATTCAGTAGAAATTGATACTAATAGTCTTGGGGCTGGTTATACCCTTAGTG